>NZ_MVON01000092.1:0-533 GCF_002018925.1 Acinetobacter sp. MF4642 | reverse complement strand
TCAAAAAGTATGCTGGCGTTAAACAAATCCGTTATTAAGGTAAAAGAAAGTCAAATCAAAGGCTTTAAAATGATTTTCGAGCTTTTTAGAAAAGTTGCAACTTCTCCTAAATCCACGCCTGATTCGATGACGAATTCTACAATTGTTACCTTCAATACCGATGGTAAAAAACTTACCGATCACTTGCTTGCAACATTGAAATGCTGTGATAAAACTATCCCAATGATCACTCGCAATTCCAGCATATTGAACCCCAAGCTTTTTAAGTCTAGCTTTAAGAGGTTGAACCGTTGCTAAATCCCGCTTACCCCAAACATAAGCAACAACTTCTCCAGATTCTCGATGGTAGGCATAAATAAGCCATTGTTTATTTTTCTTATTCCCTACAAAAGTCCAAAGTTCATCGACTTCAAGACATTCGTAGTGGCTTTGTTTAGGCTGAATCTGATAGATCGATTCACTTAAGGTTCGTAATACCTTGCCAATGCTGATACGCTCGACTTCAGCAATATCTCTTACACCGCTTCCTCTGA
>NZ_MVON01000091.1:0-599 GCF_002018925.1 Acinetobacter sp. MF4642 | reverse complement strand
CCTAATAATTTGATGCAATGCATCTTAGTTTCAACCAAACTTCGCCGATGATAGCCTGACCATTTTTTCCATAGTGTCCTGCCTAAACGTTTAATTGTTCGAAGTAATTCATTTCGCTCTAGCGAGCTACTCTTTGTATCTTTCCATGGTTTCGCATTTTTTCTAGGTGGAATCACCGCATGCGCTTGCCGATCTGCAATGACCTGACGGCATTGCTTGGTGTCATAAGCTCCATCGGTATAAACAGAGTCAATCCGCTCATCTTGTGGAATCTGATTAAGTAAATCACCAAGCACCTGTGAATCACTGACATTATTGGTTGTAAGCTGAACTGCTCGTATTTGCAGGGTTTTAGCATCTATACCAATATGAAGTTTACGCCATTGGCGACGATATTCAGGTCCATGTTTCTTGCGTTTCCATTCGCCCTCACCTAGAAACTTCATGCCTGTAGAGTCCATGAGTAGATGCAGCCCATCGCTACTTTTTTGGTAGCTGATTACAATATCAATATGCTTTTGTCTTCTACAAAGCGTGGTGTAATCTGGAGCTATCCAATTTAATCCGCAAAGTTTAATCAGACTTTGCACAAAGCCAGT
>NZ_MVON01000090.1:0-717 GCF_002018925.1 Acinetobacter sp. MF4642 | reverse complement strand
ATTTAACATAAAATTACGTTATGCGACATCGAGCGCAAAAAAGAGAAGGGCGAATTAATCGCCCTTTTTTTGTTTAGTTAATATTCAATGTCTATGTAAATCACACTAATCAGCTTTTTTTATTTCCTCAATGTATTTTGTTACATCTTTCGCAGTTATGTCTTTTAAATGCTTGTAAATCAAAGCATTAATTATGTCCGCTTCTTCGATTCTTTCTTTAGTTTCAATAATAAAATCTAAAGATTTTTCTTTAACCGATTCTACGAATTCCCCACGAACTCTATAAGTTTTTGATAAGTCTGATTTTTTCATGTAACACCTGAACATTGTTTAACGCAACAACATTATTGTGTCACACGTTGCAGTGTTGCGTGCAATTCTGTTATATTCCTGTGAAATTGTTGCGTGTGATGTTGTTGCAATGGAAAAAGAACAAGCTTTCGAAATCGTCTCAAAAATTATCTTTGATGATGCCTGTCAACTGATCATGGGGGGCAATCCTGCCTATGACTCTGAAAAGGTACTTTTCCATATTGAAATGGTAATGGGGCACTGGGGCTATCGTTCTGCAAAAGTTGCTGAGTACTGCGATTCACTAAAACAAGAAAACGACATCATGCGTGATATGGGGATTGAATAATGTTGAACAAAAAACAATCAATACCACAGAGTTGTACGTGGGGAATGGGATTTTTAGATACCCCCATTAATAAGATG
>NZ_MVON01000089.1:0-729 GCF_002018925.1 Acinetobacter sp. MF4642 | reverse complement strand
CTAAATCATCAGCTCTTTTTTTGCTGATCATCATGATGTGTCGTACGCTTATTCTTACCACGCCATACACCTTGTATTTCAAGTTGTTTCATCAAGCGTGTTACTGTGCAGCGGGCAATAGAATATCCTTCTTGTTTAAGTTGTTGCCAAACTTTACGAATGCCATAACGCCCATGGCTCTCTTGCCAAATTAACTTAATTTGCTCAGCATAATGTTGATCGTGTAAATCTCGTTTCGAACGCTTTTCAGGGTTCTGTACTAGATCAAGCTGGCGATAGTAAGTGGATGAGGCAATTGGCAATATTTGACAAATCGCTTCAACACCATACAGGGCTTTATGATCACGAATGAAATCAACCATTATTTGTGTGGGCGGCCTAACTCCGCCTGTGCGAAAAAAGCAGCTGCCTTACGAAGAATTTCATTGGCTCGTTGTAGCTCTTTGTTTTCACGTTCTAGTTGTTTGATACGCTGTTGATCTGACAGAAGTTGCACTACGGCTGGATTCTGTAGTTGTTTATGTTTTTGATGCCAAGCACGCAAAGTTTCAGGGGTACAACCGATTTTAGGAGCAATAGCTGTAATTGCAGCCCAAGTAGAAGGATAATCTTGTTCAGATTCAAGCAGCAAACGTACTGCTCGTTCTTTGATTTCTGCGGTGTATTTTAATCTTGTCATAGCGACATTCTCTCAAGAAAATGTGTCTCCTACAATCTCGGTACGGTTCA
>NZ_MVON01000088.1:0-731 GCF_002018925.1 Acinetobacter sp. MF4642 | reverse complement strand
TGTATCTGAGGGTCTGTAGCTCAGTTGGTTAGAGCACACGCTTGATAAGCGTGGGGTCACAAGTTCAAGTCTTGTCAGACCCACCAAATCTGACTAACAAGCATTGTTAAATGCTGAATACAGAAAACAGAAACATTGACTTATTGATAAGCTGGGGACTTAGCTTAGTTGGTAGAGCGCCTGCTTTGCACGCAGGAGGTCAGGAGTTCGACTCTCCTAGTCTCCACCATATATTGTTCTTCAATATATAAGCTAAGACGTTAGATTATAGAAATTAGTAAGAAGTAGACATTGGTTTACATTTTATTAACTTCTGTGATTTATCACAGTTTCCTGACCTGACGAAGGCTGGAAAAATCATTAACAGAATATATTTGAGTTGAAATAATTTGTTCATACTCGTTTTTAAGATTGACATTAACAGTGATTTATTACTGATTGATGAAGATTGAAGAAATGAGTTACTAGCGAAATTAACTGAATCAAGCGTTTTGGTATGTGAATTGAATTGAAGCTGTACAGTGTTTAAGTACACAGAGCAACAAACTGTAAGGAAGTGATGAGAAATCATCATAGACTGTCTTAATCCTACTTGTAGGGATTAACGACTGTTTGGGGTTGTATAGTCAAGTAATTAAGTGCATGTGGTGGATGCCTTGGCAGTCAGAGGCGATGAAAGACGTAATAGCCTGCGATAAGCTCCGGGGAGGCGGCAAATATCCTGTGATCCG
>NZ_MVON01000087.1:0-735 GCF_002018925.1 Acinetobacter sp. MF4642 | reverse complement strand
GAAAGTTCAGGTCGATATGGTGTACGTAAAGTTTGGCAAAAATTGAAACGTGAGGGTTATGTTATTGCACGTTGTACAGTTGCTCGATTGATGCAAAAGCTAGGTATACAAGGTGTTTGGCGTGGTAAGAATAAACAAACTACTCGTAACCGAGATGACCAAAAACGGGCAGATGATTTAGTGAAACGTAATTTTAATGCTGATCATCCAAACCAACTATGGGTGGGTGACTTTACGTATATTCAAACTCATTCAGGCTGGGTA
This sequence comes from Acinetobacter sp. MF4642, assembly GCF_002018925.1. Lineage (NCBI taxonomy): Bacteria > Pseudomonadati > Pseudomonadota > Gammaproteobacteria > Moraxellales > Moraxellaceae > Acinetobacter > Acinetobacter sp. MF4642. Next base: position 471 of record NZ_MVON01000087.1, on the reverse strand, counting down.
TATACCGCATTTGTTATTGATGTGTTCTCACGAGCAATTGTTGGATGGAAAGTATCTACACGGATGAATACAGATATGGTGCTCGATGCATTGGAGCAAGCATTGCACGATCGAGGCATGCCAAAGAATGTGATTCATCATTCCGATAGAGGTGTTCAATATCTTTCTATTCGCTATACCAATCGTTTAGAAGCTGCAAATTTACGAGCATCAGTCGGTACAACTGGTGATTCATACGATAATGCTCTGGCTGAAACGGTGAATGGCTTATACAAAACAGAGGTGATTGAATATTTAAAAGCAGATTGGCAAGGTTTAGCAGATGTACAACTTGCGACACTAAACTGGGTATATTGGTTCAATAAAAAGCGTGTACACAGTGCACTGGGTTATGTATCGCCTTTTGAGTTTGAAGCAATGTACTATGATAAGATTAACCCGTTAGGTCAGGTGGCCTAACTTAAATAAAAA
>NZ_MVON01000086.1:0-819 GCF_002018925.1 Acinetobacter sp. MF4642 | reverse complement strand
TAGGGTCTGTTGAGAATTACCGAGAGTTAATTAAACTCGCGCACAGTTGAATCATGGCTTCAAAACTCGTATCTGTTTTACAACTACGCATCGCTATACGTTTAAATTCTTTTAACTTACAGAAATAGTTTTCAATGAGATGACGCCATTTATACATAATCGTATCAAAGGCTCTCATTACTTTTCGATTAGATTTGGGTGGGATCACCACTTTCACTTTACGTTCATTGAGTTCTTGGATGAGCCAATCTGCATCAAATGCTTTATCCGCTAGTAATGCTTGAAAATCAACATCTTCAATTAAAGGTTTGGTTTCTACTAAATCGTGATATTGACCAGGCATTAATCGAAACTTAATAAGGTTGCCTAGACTATCCACTAAGGCAAGAATTTTACAGGTCATTCCACCTCGAGATTTACCTATAGACTGTTTGAAAGTCCCCCTTTTGCACCTTGCCCATGTCGATGAACTTTAACAATCGTTCCATCAATCATGGCGTATTCCAAATCAACATCTTCATTTACAGATGCAAAAATAGTTTCAAATACACCAGCTTTCACCCAATCACGGTATCTTTTAAAGACGGTATTCCATTTACCAAAATGAGGAGGTAGATCACGCCATGGACTGCCTGTACGGGCAATCCATAGGACTGCTTCTAAAAATAATCGATTATCTTTTCCACTACGACCTCGATCGGTCACTTTACCTAGGCAAAAAGGTTCCATTTTTGCCCATTGGGCATCAGTAAGTATGTATCTATCCATAGTACTATTATAAATTAATCAGTAGCCTTTGTTAATTCTCAACAAGCCCTA
>NZ_MVON01000085.1:0-866 GCF_002018925.1 Acinetobacter sp. MF4642 | reverse complement strand
GCCGTTGTTGTATTCCAATGCCGTGCCGGTATCGGTGCCCACGATCGCTGTGCCATTGCTCAGCGTTGGGTTAAATACGATCGGACCTGAACTTGGATTGCTTAAGCTGACCGTAAATACTTCATACGGATCGGTGCCTTCGGTTGCCGTCACGTTGTTGACTGAAATCGTCGGGACCGCATCGTCATTGGTGATGGTGCCGGTACCGGTGGATCCGCCGATGGTTAAGGTTGTGGTTTCGTCTGCCTCATGGATGCTGTCTTGCGTGGTTGTATAGCCCACGGTGAAGCTGGTCACGCCTGCAGGCACGGTGATTTGACCGGTGCCGGCATCGTAAGTCACGCCATTGCTAAACACCGCATTGGCCAAGGTGTTGTCGAAATCAGTGCCTGCCGTCGCGGTGTTGCCCGTTAAGCTGATCGCATAGCTTTGCGCGGTGCTCGATGGGTTGCTTAAGGTCACGGTGTGAACCAGGTTCGTGCCTTCAACTTGAGTGTTGTTACCCACGCTGATGGTCGGGACCGCATCGTCATTGGTGATGGTGCCGGTACCGGTGGATCCGCCGATGGTTAAGGTTGTGGTTTCGTCTGCCTCATGGATGCTGTCTTGCGTGGTTGTATAGCCCACGGTGAAGCTGGTCACGCCTGCAGGCACGGTGATTTGGCCGGTGCCGGCATCGTAAGTCACGCCATTGCTAAACACCGCATTGGCCAAGTGTTGTCGAAATCAGTGCCTGCCGTCGCGGTGTTGCCCGTTAAGCTGATCCCATAGCTTTGCGCGGTGCTCGATGGGTTGCTTAAGGTCACGGTGTGAACCAGGTTCGTGCCTTCAACTTGAGTGTTGTTACCCACGCTGATGGTCGGGAC
>NZ_MVON01000084.1:0-885 GCF_002018925.1 Acinetobacter sp. MF4642 | reverse complement strand
TAGATCTCCTGCGAAAGTCATTATTGCAAGTTTATCCGGTTTACGAGTGCAGCAATTAAGTTAATGCGTAAGCCGAATCTTTTCCGTCTATTTCGATAGCGTTCACTTAATATTCTAAATGTTTTCAATTGACTATTAATGTGTTCGATCACAACTCGTATTTTTCCAACCATTTTATTGTACTTTTTCTCAACATCAAATAAAGGTAAATTCTTCTTTTTCTTTATTGGCATCAATAATTTAAAGCCATCTTGCTCTAATCCGTAGTACCCTAGATCAGTCATAACATATTCACAATGTTTGAATTTCTTAACCGTTTTTCTTGCCAATTTAATGTCATGCTGACTGCCATTCGATATATCTAGCCCTATGATTTGTTTGCTGTTCGGATGATAGATCACTTGTACTTTTAGCGTATATTTCTTCTTTTTACCACTGTAGAATTTACTCTGATTTTTTTTTCGGACGTTCTATTGAACATTCTGTCGCATCAATAATTACCCAGTTAAAGTGTTCGTCTGCCGTGGTAATGCTTCGTTTTGGCAGAGTAAAACGTCTTGATTTCATCAATGCATCTTCAACCTTTTTAATGGTTCGATTCACATTACTTTCAGCGATATGGTAATTTGCCGCTAATTCCAGTTGAGTGCTGTAGTTCCGTAAGTAATTGAGAGTTAATAACAACTGATCCTCTATATCTAAAGTATGAGGACGACCTGATTTCTTTTTGAGTGATTCTGCTTTTTCTAAAACCTCTACCATTTCAGTAAAAACATGTCGAGGTACGCCAACCAAGCGTTTGAATTCAGAATCTGAAAAACGATTTAATTTCTGATATCTCATGAAATTTATATTGAGGTGGTTTTTACTTTCGCAAGAGGTCTA
>NZ_MVON01000083.1:0-917 GCF_002018925.1 Acinetobacter sp. MF4642 | reverse complement strand
TAGATCTCTTTCATAAATCAAAAAACGACCTTCTTTTTGGTTAATATTTGCACTCCGGATTTCTTGGCATTCGTGCATAATCTGCGGATGAAATACATCGATTCAAACAAGCTTTCTGATACTCAGTTCAAGCGATACACAGGCATCTCATGGTCAACTTTCTATTTGATGGTTGAGCAATTGCAGAAGCATGTCTCTGCCAAAGGCAGACCGCCCAAGTTAAGCCTGGAGGATCAGGTTCTGCTCTGTCTGAGCTATTGGCGGGAATACCGAACCTTATTTCACGTTGCGACGAGTTACGGGGTTTCAGAGCCCACAGCCTCAAGAATTGTCCGTCATGTTGAAGACTGCCTGATTCGGTCCAATCTGTTTAATTTACCCAAAGATTTACCCGAGGGCGAAGGCATCGACTGGAATGTTGTGATCGTGGATGCCACGGAAATTCCAATCCAAAGACCTAAAAAAACAGAAGAAAAGCTATAGCGGCAAGAAAAAGACCTATACCTTTAAAGTACAGGCCATGATTCACTACAAAACTCAGCAAATTATGAGTTTATGTACCAGTCGCGGTGCAGTGCATGATTTCGAGTTGTTCAAACGCAATTTAAACCAGATTCCTTTTGGGGCTTTTATCCTTGCAGATAAAGGCTATCAGGGGATTTATGTGTTGTATCCGAATAGCCTGTTGCCATTAAAAGCCAAAAGACACTGTAAATTGGATCCTGAATTGAAAATCTATAATCAAGAAATCAATAAAAGAAGAATCGGAATTGAGCATGTATTTGGCAGCCTGAAAACCTTCAAAATTCTTGCTGAGCGTTATCGAAATAGAGGTAAAAGGCTTGGTTTGAGATTCAATTTAATCGCTGGAATCTACAACTTGGAGCTGAGTAAAAAATGATTTATGAAAGACATCT
>NZ_MVON01000082.1:0-935 GCF_002018925.1 Acinetobacter sp. MF4642 | reverse complement strand
TTTAAATCAATCCCTTTAGGTAAATATTGCCTAATTAAACCATTCATATTTTCGCATGTGCCGTTTTGCCAGGGGGAATGTGGGTCACAGAAATATACATCTATGCCTAAATCTTCTTCGAGTATTTTATGTTCTGACATCTCATGTCCACAGTCATAGGTCAACGTTTTACGCAGTTCTGCAGGTAAATATTTCAGAGCTTCAGCTAAAGCCTTGCGCACTGATTCTGCCTTTGCATCAGGTAATGTTGCCAAGATACAGAGCCGTGTATTTCGTTCAATAGGTGTTGCTATCGAACTTTTATTGTCTTTACCTTTAATTAAATCGGCTTCCCAATGACCCGGTATTTTTCTTTCTTGAACTTCGGCTGGGCGCTTATGAATAGTTTTAATATCCTGTAATATAGAATCTTTTTTAGATTCACCGTTAGCTTTTCGCTTTTTATTTTCATGACGCAGACAGGATAATAAGTCTTTTTTCAACTCACCCTTTGGTAATGCTCGTATCGTTGAATAAATCGTTGTATGGCTTACATTCATTGTTTGATCCAAATCAGGAAATGTCTTTAAACGCTTTGCTATTTGCTGAGGAGAACAATAAACAGCGGATCGCTTCAACAATAAATTTCCAGAGGGTTGAATCGATTTTGAGTTTTCTGTGACCACGTCTACGTCTAGCAAAGGTGTTATCAGAAGCATATCGAGTTTGATAAACGTCATTGATGCTATTTCTTTTAAGCTCACGATAGATCGTACTAGGATGTCTTTTAATGAGTTCAGCAAATTTTCTGGCTGAAAAGCCTTCTTTTCTTGACTCAAGCATTAATGCAGTACGATCTTCAAAGTTAAGATGATGGTATGACAATTTTATATACTCCATAAACCTTTTAAATTAATTAGGTGGTTTATGTCGCACTTCAAGTTTTACTCTGCCCT
>NZ_MVON01000081.1:0-1050 GCF_002018925.1 Acinetobacter sp. MF4642 | reverse complement strand
GGCTACATAGTTCTATTGGCTATGTTTCACCATTTGAGTTTGAAAATATGTACTATGATAAAATCAACACCTTAGATTGTGTTGCATAACTTAAATAAACTGTCTCCGATATAGTCGGTACGGTTCAGTATCGGGACTTATCTGGTGCGTATGATCATTTAGAACTAAACCAACGACCATCGCTGCATGACTTACGTGCTTTGGGTATTTATAACATTACACAAAAGTATGGGAAGAAATATGCGCAGGCACTGGCTGGCCATGCAACTGTGAAGATAACGGATCGCTAGGGTCATGAAGCACCTAAACCAGTGCGGATTAGCTATCGTTCATCATGCCAATAAGCTGATGCTTTCACAACTTGAATCATCAGCTTTTGATTTCATATAAGCGCCAGTATGTTAAATGGAATATCTAAACAATTAGTTTAAGATAAATTGCATTGATCAATGTAGAAGTGGAAATCAGTATTGTATGTCTCTTAATATAAATAATATTCAAACTTTATTTCCTTCTAACAAAGCAAAATTGCTTAATAGACATGGCAACGAGTTATGCTTTAAAAACAACCTAAAGGCTTGGTGTATTAGGTTAATTGATGGTAAATGGCTAATCTTAGTAATTGATACAGGGAAGGTTATAGAAACTCAAGCTTATGACTCAGAGTATAAAGCTTGTCTTAAATTTTTATATTTATGTCGGATTATTACCACTGATCACCCCAATGAACCCAAGATATTACATATGGATAGAGATCATTGCTTTGCTGAAAAAAATGGTGAATATATTTTAGATACTAGAGTATTGTGTAATACCCACGGAGAATATTCATGGGAAATGGAGTTAAATGAAGAAGAAATAAAGGAATTTGAAAAATATGGTTGGAAATTTATTAATTCACTAATAATTCAAGTTGATTCCTCTAGGGTCTGTTGAGAATTACCGAGAGTTAATTAAACTCGCGCACAGTTGAATCATGGCTTCAAAACTCGTATCTGTTTTACAACTACGCATCGCTATACGTTTAAATTCTTTTAACTTACAGAAATA
>NZ_MVON01000080.1:0-1110 GCF_002018925.1 Acinetobacter sp. MF4642 | reverse complement strand
CTGGGTATATTGGTTCAATAAAAAGCGTGTACACAGTGCACTGGGTTATGTATCGCCTTTTGAGTTTGAAGCAATGTACTATGATAAGATTAACCCGTTAGGTCAGGTGGCCTAACTTAAATAAAAAAGTCTCCGACAAACCCGGTACGGTTCAGTTTTTCCTACTCCGCTAGCCCCGAGAAACACCACATTTTCTGCTCTAGCAATAAAGCTCAGATTGAACAGTTCAATCACCTGTGATTTAGGGGCCCCTAGGGCATAATTAAAATCATAGTCTTCCAGGGTTTTGACTTGAGGCAGGCCTGAGAGTTTCATCAGTACCTGCTGGCTGCGCTGTTGCCTGGCAGCATATTCATGCGTCAAGATCGCTTCAACAAAGTCGGCATAACTTCCATCCTGACCTAATGTTTGTTGCGCATGATGTGACCATTGTGATGCGATGGCAGGCAGATTGAGCTTTTGGCAAAGCTGCTCTATACGGTCGTATTGCAGATTCATCAGGAAACTCCTAGCAACTGCTCATATACCGATAAGGGATGCTGCAAACTCTCGTAGGGCATGACATGCTCTGCTGCTGCAACAGGTACAGTGCCAGAACCCGTATCTGATTGCGGTAATGGCGTAAATTTTTGCTGCTCCTGTTGCAGTCGAACAGCCGGTTTTTCTTGTGTGGTGGCATGAATCCGCTGATTGGCGGTTTCATGCAGCCACCGGCCAATGTGGGCATTGGCGACATCAACATCTAACAGTAAACCCGAAGTCTTCAGGCTTGCTTTCAATGGCACAATAAAGCTTGATTTGAGGTATCCATTAAAGCGTTCAACTTTGCCTTTGGTCTGTGCACGGTAGGGCTTACATACGCGAGGACGAAAGCTGTATTTCTTGGCGCAGTCGAGCAGTTTGGGGTTCCATTTATGCTGCCCCTCCTGATAGGCATCCCGTTCAATCATGATCGTTTTAGCGTTATCAAACAGGATTTCCTGAGGGCAGAGTAAAACTTGAAGTGCGACATAAACCACCTAATTAATTTAAAAGGTTTATGGAGTATATAAAATTGTCATACCATCATCTTAACTTTGAAGATCGTACTGCATTAATGCTTGAGTCAAG
>NZ_MVON01000079.1:0-1125 GCF_002018925.1 Acinetobacter sp. MF4642 | reverse complement strand
GAGATCCATGCACGTGTAGCAGTCCTTAACAGATTTACGGAATTAGGTCGACCACTTACCCAAGTTACGCCTTAAATTTGGCTCAATTAGGGGCGCTTTGCATTTCAAATCTTTGTGCAACAAAGCCCCACTGAGCCAACCACGTTTGATATGGCTGACCAGTGTGTCACGGCATGGGCGGGATTCTTTGTCTTGCCAATAGAGCTCAGCAAATACACTGAGCTTGAGGCGTTTGATATTAGCGGTCATTTGGAGTTTCCTCCTTTGTACATATGCAGGTACCAAAAAGGGCATAAGTTAAAGGACTTGGTGCATCGTCTGGTGTAGATACGTGTGGTAGTGCAGGTTATACACAAAGGGCTTATGAATATGTAAAGAGCCGTAGAAACAGAAAAGTCTTTGCAATTAAAGGGCGTGCAGGTTGGGGGATGCCGATTGTGCAAAGCCCTCAGCGTAAACAGTCTGGTAAAGATAAACGTAAAATTGATTTATTTATTGTCGGGGTCGACGAAGCAAAACTGACAGTCATGCGCCGTTTAGATTTGGCAAAGAAAGGACCAGGCTATTGTCACTTTCCACATGACCGGGAAATGGAGTGGTACCGACAATTAACAGCAGAAAAATTAATTATTCGCTATGTGAAAGGACAGCTGATTCGTGAATGGCATAAACCAGATCGGGCACGTAATGAGGCTCTCGACTGTCGTGTTTATGCTTTGGCCGCTTTGAAAATTATGCAACCGAATTTAAAGCATGTTTCCGAGCGTGTGTCTATTGAAATTGATGAACCTCAGGTTAAAAAACAGGTTGATCAAAATACTGTAGAAGTTAAAACAGTATTGAAGCAGAAGGCTGTTAAAAAACTGTTGTACCGGTAGTTGTTCCAGCGTCTAAAAATACTGTGATTAAAAAGAAAAGGTTTTTTGGGAATAAAAAATAATCATTATGATGAATATTAAAGCCTCCTTCAGGAAGTTGTTTTTTATAATTGTGAATAATGTCCCGTCCTGAAATAAGTTTACACCTTTAAGAGGCTTATTTTATGGAACATGAACGAGAACAAAGAGTTAAACGTACACAAGGTGATTATAGCTTTGCCTTTAAAATGATGGTTGTACATGAAGT
>NZ_MVON01000078.1:0-1149 GCF_002018925.1 Acinetobacter sp. MF4642 | reverse complement strand
CCACCTTCACGGATCGCAAAACGTAGACCTGGGTCCATTGCGATTGGGTGGATTAATTCTACTGACATTTCTACGTTGTCACCAGGCATAACCATTTCAACGCCATCTTGTAATTTGATCGCGCCAGTTACGTCAGTTGTACGGAAGTAGAACTGTGGACGGTAACCGTTAAGGAATGGAGTGTGACGACCACCTTCTTCTTTAGAAAGTACGTATACTTCTGCATCGAATTTAGTGTGCGGCTTGATTGCACCTGGTTTAGCAAGTACTTGACCACGTTGTACGTCTTCACGCTTAGTACCACGTAGAAGAACACCACAGTTCTCGCCCGCACGGCCTTCGTCTAGAAGTTTACGGAACATTTCTACGCCAGTAACTGTAGTTACTTGAGTATCACGGATACCAACGATTTCAACTGATTCGCCTACTTTCACAATACCAGTTTCTACACGGCCAGTTACTACTGTACCACGACCAGAAATAGAGAATACGTCTTCGATTGGCATTAAGAATGCTTGGTCGATTGCACGTACTGGCTCTGGAATGTAAGTGTCAAGTGCGTCAACAAGCGCAACAACTGCTTCTTCGCCATACTGACCAGCGTCACCGTTAAGTGCAAGAAGAGCTGAACCACGGATAACTGGAGTGTCATCACCTGGGAAGTCATAAGTAGAAAGAAGTTCACGAACTTCCATTTCTACTAATTCAAGAAGTTCTTCATCATCAACAAGGTCACACTTGTTAAGGAATACAAGAATGTAAGGTACACCAACCTGACGAGAAAGAAGGATGTGTTCACGAGTCTGTGGCATTGGACCATCAGTCGCAGCACATACAAGGATCGCGCCGTCCATCTGAGCAGCACCAGTAATCATGTTTTTAACATAATCGGCGTGGCCCGGGCAGTCTACGTGTGCGTAGTGACGAGTTGGAGAATCGTATTCTACGTGTGAAGTATTAATTGTAATACCACGTGCTTTTTCTTCTGGTGCAGAGTCAATTGCAGCGTAGTCTTTCGCTTCGCCACCGAATTTCTTCGCACATACAGTTGCAATTGCAGCTGTTAAAGTTGTTTTACCATGGTCAACGTGACCGATTGTGCCCACGTTAACGTGTGGCTTATTACGTTCAAACTTAGCCTTAGCCATG
>NZ_MVON01000077.1:0-1302 GCF_002018925.1 Acinetobacter sp. MF4642 | reverse complement strand
TCGCGGTGTTGCCCGTTAAGCTGATCGCATAGCTTTGCGCGGTGCTCGATGGGTTGCTTAAGGTCACGGTGTGAACCAGGTTCGTGCCTTCAACTTGAGTGTTGTTACCCACGCTGATGGTCGGGACGGCTGAAACGTTGATGGTTTCAGTCGCAGTTGCGCTGCCGCCTTGGCCATCGCTGATGCTGTAGCTGAAGCTTTCTTGACCTGTAAAGCCTGCGTTCGGTGTGAAGGTGATGTTGCCTTGGGCATCGATGTTCACCACACCGTTCGGGGTGTTGATTTGTTGTGCGCTGCCCAGCGTCAAAGGCACACCATTGATCGCAGTAATGGTCAGTGGGTTGCCATCTGCATCGCTGTCATTTGCCAATGGGTTGAGTGCCACTGGCGTGTTGAATGCGGTGTTGTACGTGTCATCGCTTGCGACAGGTGGCGTGTTTGGTGTAGGTGCAAATGGAGACAAAGGTGTCCAACTACCACCACCCAAACCATGCTCAAATGGTTTGATAACTGAAGATAATATTGGGTACTCAATTCCTAAAGGCGGAATATTATCTAACACTCGATTCAGCATTAACGGTTTTATACCGTCGGCGACAGATGTTTCGCGCACACGAGTAAGTTGAACAAAACGATGACCACCTTGAGTTACATCAGGATCGCCATCAAAGGACTCTCCCGCAATTTCAACATAATCTTTACCTTCTTTTTTAAATACTCGACCATCATCCAAACGAACAACATCATTTTGTTGTTCTGTATCATTCATTTGCTGAAATGATTTTGCAAAATTTACAATTTTATCTAGATCCGAGTTTGGTTCACCTAGCAAAGAATTGAGGCTAAAATTGCCGTCATTATTGATTAAATCTTTACCATGAATTTCAACAACTCGGCCATTTGAAAGCTGCAACACGACACTACTTTCTTCTGAAAGATGCAATACATCTTTCACCTGAAGCTTTGCCCCCTTTTTTAGAATTATTTTTTTATTTGTCTTTGAAAAACGCCAAACATCACCATCAACAGAGATTATTTTTACCGATGTATTCATTTATAACTTTACCTCAATTTGAAAGTTTAGCCATATCAATTATTTATGCTTTACATGACCAAATTTATTTAGCGCAGACAAAAAACCATCCTAGATTAGTTAATTAATATACAATATTAATAGATGTCTTTCATAAATCATTTTTTACTCAGCTCCAAGTTGTAGATTCCAGCGATTAAATTGAATCTCAAACCAAGCCTTTTACCTCTATTTCGATAACGCTCAGCAAGAATTTTGAAGGTTTTCAG
>NZ_MVON01000076.1:0-1327 GCF_002018925.1 Acinetobacter sp. MF4642 | reverse complement strand
TGTCTTGTCCTGAAATAGATTGACAGTATTCCACTTCAAACCGAGTTAAGCAATTAGCTCGGTTTTAGTTTGCTCATACATCTGATTCGGGGTGTTCATATTTAAACTTAAATGTGGTCTATAGCAATTATAAATCATGATAGATTCCGTAATTAAGTGATCTAACTCCTTCATGGTTTGACATCGTGTAGTTAAAAACTCCTGCTTTAATATTCCATTAATCCGCTCTGCTAATGCATTTTGATATGAGAAACACTGTTTCGCAAGGTATCCATCTGTCATGGAAGGACATATCCCATAATGGCGCAATGCCGATTGATATAGCTCAGAGCAATACTGAGAGCCTCTGTCTGAATGATGAATCATCCTAGTCGCTCGATCCGTCACATGCTGCATCGCCATATGTAGAGCCTGCATAACATTCTCCGCACGCATATCATTCGATAACTTATAACCTTTAATCTGACGGGTATAAGCATCTGTCACCAATGATAAATAATGTACGCCTTCAGCACTCTCAACATAAGTAATATCACTAACAAAGACTTCGTTGGCTTGCACTGCTGAATAATCCTTTAATAAATTTGGATGCTTCTTCATCCAATGCTTGCTATCCGTAGTTTTTGTATAGCGACGCTTGGGGCGAATCAATAAATTATGCTCTTTCAATATTTTAAATAACTGATCCCGTCCACACTTTAAACCACGCTGCAACAATTTGCCTTTAATAAGCCAATACAACTTACGTGTTCCGATACTTGGCATGAGACAACGATATTCCATAACCAACTCAAGTATTTTTTCAGTTGCTTGTGCAGTCATTTGAGCACGTTTTTCTGCTTGATAATAAGCTTGTCGGGTGATTCCCAACCACTGACAATAACGTGAAACGCTTAGTCCTCTTTGGCTTTGCCAATCTTTGAAACGTGCTCGGTATACTTTTTTCCAAGATCAGTCCCACATTCTTTATCAATGTGATAAATCACATCCTGAATAAATTCAGTTTTAAGCTTTTCTGCGGCTAACTGCTTTTCTAATTGGCGGATTCGTTGTTGGGGTGTTAATTGGCGTTTAGAAGAAGGCGGCATATTCGAAGTCCAGTCCTGTTGTCCGTGCTTGCGTAACCATACCAGCACAGTTGATCTTCCTTGAATACCATATTTTGCCTGAGCTTGTTTATAAGTAATTTGCCCTTTTTCTACTTCATGTACAACCATCATTTTAAAGGCAAAGCTATAATCACCTTGTGTACGTTTAACTCTTTGTTCTCGTTCATGTTCCATAAAATAAGCCTCTTAAAGGTGTAAACTTATTTCAGGACGGGACA
>NZ_MVON01000075.1:0-1343 GCF_002018925.1 Acinetobacter sp. MF4642 | reverse complement strand
CCCACCCAAAAACTGATGCTGCCCCGCTTTGACCTCAAACTTTCCAGCAGTGGTCGGTAATACCCCTGCACCACTAATCTCAATTTGACTACCACCAGCAGTTAGCACGATTTTCTTATTGGCCTTAATTTCAATTTGCTCTTCCGTAGAAATAATCTGAATGCCTTTCCGCGCAATGACATCGAGTTCATCACCTTGCGCTTGGATTTCAACCTTGCCCTTGCCTGCATAGGCTCTTAGCCCGTCTTGTGCTGCAAAGAGACTTATTTTCTCACTGGCATGCGCAATCAATGATTTCTGCGTAGAAAGGTTAATACTCTCCCCTGCACTTTGGCTGATTTGACCATCAGCTGAGAGATACAGATCTTCATTGCTGCTCACAGCTATGGAGTTTGGTGCAGAGAGAATCATGATGGCTTGTTTAAATGCATCTGCCTTGTTTTGATCTTGTTGTTCAATCTGTTCTAAGAAGCCTTTTAAGTTTTCTAAAACTTCAAGCGGATCCGTCTGTTGATTCTTCGCCACTTCACTTAACGCTTGGCTATTGTTTAAAGTCCCTTCAAGTTGTTGTTTGGCAGGTTGAGCATTCAGATGTGTACCTGCAGCTTGATCTTGTTTATGGCTACTGAGCAGTAAACCGTCACCTGCTCGAATCGCGCCCCATTGATCAGTTCGAAGCTCGAAGCCTTCTCCTCGTCCTTCACTTCTCTCCGCTTCTTTCGGGTGGCTGAGGTTACCGAGGTTCAACTGAGTTGCCCCATGACTACTTTGTAGTTGAGTCGAAATTTGACCCGTGGTGTCATCGAAGCGGAGTTGGTTATAGCCTTCACCCCCTATTTCTTTAGAGCGAATCCCAGCTAGTTTCTTGGTCTCTGGCAATTGCCCTTTCTGATCAAATTTCGTTGGGCTGCGCTGCGCTTCATGAATCCGTCCAACCACAAAGGGACGGTCGAGATTGCCATCAAAGAAATCAATCACCACGATTTCACCAATGCGCGGTAAAAAGCGTGCGCCATAGCCCTCACCCGCCCATGGGGTCAAGACATCAACCCATGCCGAGTCTGTATCATTGTCATTGGCGCCTGCACCGCCGTCATGGCTGTGGTCATCGTTGCGGGTAAAGAGGAAGCGAACTTTGATCCGTCCCCATTCATCCACATGAATTTCTTCGCCACTTGGTCCCACGACTTTGGCACGTTGTGGGTGTGTGGCTGGTCGGTGCGCTATCGGGTTATAAGCTGGAACGGTCGTGATGTGACGACGCTGTAAACTCAAGTGGTTGGCTTGGCGTTCGCTTGGCACTGTGCTGGTTTTGAGTGACCATTGGCTTTGTTTCAGTAAAT
>NZ_MVON01000074.1:0-1697 GCF_002018925.1 Acinetobacter sp. MF4642 | reverse complement strand
GGATAATCTTTTTCAGATTCAATTAGTAATTGAACCGCTCTTTCTCTGATTTCAGGGGTATATTTTAATTTTGTCATCGGCATAGTCTCTCAGAATATTGACTCTCCGACAAACCCGGTACGGTTCACTTAGCAGCTAATCAAAATTCAATCGATCAAATTGTAAATACTTACAATGCAAATAATCCTTTTGACTACTCTTACATGCAAGCTCCTCCAGCGACAGCACATCAAGTTTTTTCAGGCTGTATGAATGGTGTTGCATACGACACACAAGGCGCAATTCTTCATGATGCACCCAAGGATTTATGCAAACGTTTGCTTGCTGGTGACAGGCCTTTCAACCCTTATAAACAGCCTGAAAATGTAGATTCATACCAATATGCATCGAATGAAGCTCGCGGTGATGAAAACTATAAAAAGGCTTATTTAGAGAATATTGCAAGACTCGATGCTGAGCGTCATGTAAAAGCTCAAGATGCTTTTGTTAAATCTGAACAAATCCCATTAGGTACACCAGTACCAAGAGAGATTTCAGGAGCAAATTCACTATGAATGAAATTATGGCAGGCGCAAGTTTAGGTTTTGGAGTTGGTCTTCTAATTCTGTATTTTATGTACAGGCAAAGGTGAAATGATTCAGTCTATTAGCATCTGAAATTAACAATAACTTTGGTCTTGGTTTTTTTATTATTGAGGTGCCTTTTAATTACACGTTTTGCTGATTCGCTTTTTGCTTCTTTGTCGCAATACTCTGTGTTATTTGATTTTGATAAGATTTTGATTTCTTCTGTTTTAGTATTGTATTCAAGCTTGTATGTTGGGTGTTTAGGTTCTAAATCTGATAATTTCAATTCTGTTGCAAATGTATTTGATGATATTAGGCTTAGTAAAACTATTCTTTTCATTCAAACGATCTCTTGTATTTATAGAGCGAGTGTCTACGAGTGATTCGAGGTATCGATTTTATGACCATCTTCTCCTTGATTACAAGCTCCCATTTAAACTTGATCGGTAGGGGCAGAGCATCCCGAATGGGTGCGAACTGATATGAGTAATAGACACGTGTATAGCACAATTGCATACAGTAGGAATAAAGGCGTTTTACGCAAAGAAGACTATATTTTTATGCGTGAATGCCTAGAAAAGCACTTACAAAACATGCAGTTATCTGATTTTGATTATTCACAGCAAATTGATGATTTAAAACAACTTTTTATCAAGTTGGATCACACCATAAACAGACTGTAATTGCGAACTAGCGTCTTATAACATGCGGGTTACGATTGACTAAATTTGAATCAAAATAGGTATAAATATGCTGTTTATTCAAGAGGCTGAGCGAATTTGGTTGTCTAAATTTGGACATATGAATTTGCCTTGTGATGATTCAGGGCATAAAGCTTTAGTGTCTAAGGTTGCGTGGGTAAATGGCTATGTATTTGCAAAGATAGATTTATCATTAGCTTTGGATAGGGAAATTCAGCAGCTAATTGAAAAAGAAAAGCTACATGGTATTTATGACATTGAATTCAATAATGGTTGCTTGCATGGGAAGCGCTCACGGATTTCGGCATAACGTATATTATGTTCATTAGCGTACTCGGCATTGTGAATATAATTTTACTGAGATTCACAATGTCGAGCTGTAGCACCAACTGAGGTTGCGTAGGCTACAGTCTTGGATATGCTATTTAAC
>NZ_MVON01000073.1:0-1739 GCF_002018925.1 Acinetobacter sp. MF4642 | reverse complement strand
GAGATCCATGCACGTGTAGCAGTCCTTAACAGATTTACGGAATTAGGTCGACCACTTACCCAAGTTACGCCTTAAATTTGGCTCAATTAGGGGCGCTTTGCATTTCAAATCTTTGTGCAACAAAGCCGAATGAAGTTAACAAAACCTGCTATTGATAGAATTGATTGCTCGGACAAAACTAAACCAACTTTTTTTTGGGATGAGAGAACACCTGGATTCGGTGTTAAAGTTACACCTAAAAATAATAAAAGCTACATTTTCCAAGGCCGTATTGGTCTTCAAAACCGTCGTATCAAAATTGGTGACGTTGATGTATGGAAATTAGATGACGCTCGTAAGTATGCACAAGAATTGGCGATTATGTGCCACAAAGGGATTGATCCATTGATCGAGCGCAAGAAAGCTTTAGCTGATAATAAAGAACTGTTAAAACAAGAAAAACGCAAAACTATTAAATTTAAAGATGTATGGTTTGAATACTTAAAAGCAAGACAACCTAATTGGCGACCAAGAAGTTATCAGGATCACATCGAATTATCTAGAGGTGGTTACGATCCTGAAAATAATAGTGTTTATACTAGTCAACCTATTTTTCAACTGTTTGAGTATAAACTTTCTGAATTGACTGCAGGTGTATTTTGCGATTGGCTTGATCACAATGACTTCCGTCCAACAACATCAGCTAAAGCATACCGACTTACACGAGCTTTCCTAAATTGGTGTGAGGAACACGAGGATTATGAAAACTTAGTGCCTCTAAAATCATACAACTCAAAAAAAGTTAAAGATAAAGTCCCTTCCCCAAAAGCCAAGAATGATTGTTTGATGAAACAGCATCTAAAACCATGGTTTGAAGAGGTAAATAAGTTAACTAGTAGAAAAATAGCGATTTTTTTGATATGTAGTTTAATCACTGGTTGCAGAAAGAATGAGCTGCTTTCATTAAAATGGACAGATGTTGATTTTCGTTGGAAAACAGCAAAAGTCAGAGATAAAATTGAAGATGAAGGTCGCCTAATCCCTCTAACTGCATATGTTGAAAGCTTATTATTAGAACTAAAGAAAAATTCTGATTCTAAATTCATATTTAGCAGTAGGGGCGCTGAATGTGGCCATATTGTTAATCCTTACGATAGCTTAGAGAAAATATGTAAAAAACTAAATATTGAACTTACACCCCATGGATTGAGAAGGTCATATAAAACATTAGCTATATGGGCAAAAATCAATGAAGGATCTCTAGCCCAGATATCAGGTCATAAACCAAGTGCATTAGTTGAAAGACACTATATCGTACGACCTATGGATATGCTACGAGAAACGCTACAAGAATATGAGGATTGGATTTTACAACAAGTACGAAATGGCATTAATTGAAATACCCGGAAAAACTGAAGCATTTATCCAGTTGGTTTCTGAAGCTGTACTTGAAGGATTTAAACCATATCAAGTTGTTTTAGGAATTTAAATTTCCTATTCAATAACTTAGGGGGAAATTTAAACTTTAATTCTTAGTTTAGATCTATAATATCATTAGATATATTGAGTTAATAGATGCAATACAGATAAGAAAAATAAAAATATCCAAATTAAAAAAAACCATCGTTTAAAGTGAACCGTACCGGGTTTGTCGGAGAGTCAATATTCTGAGAGACTATCCCGATGACAAAATTAAAATATACCCCTGAAATCAGAGAAAGAGCGGTTCAATTATTGATTGAATCTGAAAAAGATTATCC
>NZ_MVON01000072.1:0-1797 GCF_002018925.1 Acinetobacter sp. MF4642 | reverse complement strand
TTTTCTGTATTCAGCATTTAACAATGCTTGTTAGTCAGATTTGGTGGGTCTGACAAGACTTGAACTTGTGACCCCACGCTTATCAAGCGTGTGCTCTAACCAACTGAGCTACAGACCCTCAGATACATCGTCATGAAGAACAACTTGTTGTGGATTCTTACCAATCGTCAATCTTTCGTTAAGGAGGTGATCCAGCCGCAGGTTCCCCTACGGCTACCTTGTTACGACTTCACCCCAGTCATCGGCCACACCGTGGTAAGCGTCCTCCTTGCGGTTAGACTACCTACTTCTGGTGCAACAAATTCCCATGGTGTGACGGGCGGTGTGTACAAGGCCCGGGAACGTATTCACCGCGGCATTCTGATCCGCGATTACTAGCGATTCCGACTTCATGGAGTCGAGTTGCAGACTCCAATCCGGACTACGATCGGCTTTTTGAGATTAGCATCCTATCGCTAGGTAGCAACCCTTTGTACCGACCATTGTAGCACGTGTGTAGCCCTGGTCGTAAGGGCCATGATGACTTGACGTCGTCCCCGCCTTCCTCCAGTTTGTCACTGGCAGTATCCTTAAAGTTCCCGGCTTAACCCGCTGGCAAATAAGGAAAAGGGTTGCGCTCGTTGCGGGACTTAACCCAACATCTCACGACACGAGCTGACGACAGCCATGCAGCACCTGTATGTAAGTTCCCGAAGGCACCAATCCATCTCTGGAAAGTTCTTACTATGTCAAGACCAGGTAAGGTTCTTCGCGTTGCATCGAATTAAACCACATGCTCCACCGCTTGTGCGGGCCCCCGTCAATTCATTTGAGTTTTAGTCTTGCGACCGTACTCCCCAGGCGGTCTACTTATCGCGTTAGCTGCGCCACTAAAGCCTCAAAGGCCCCAACGGCTAGTAGACATCGTTTACGGCATGGACTACCAGGGTATCTAATCCTGTTTGCTCCCCATGCTTTCGTACCTCAGCGTCAGTATTAGGCCAGATGGCTGCCTTCGCCATCGGTATTCCTCCAGATCTCTACGCATTTCACCGCTACACCTGGAATTCTACCATCCTCTCCCATACTCTAGCTTCCCAGTATCGAATGCAATTCCTAAGTTAAGCTCAGGGATTTCACATCCGACTTAAAAAGCCGCCTACGCACGCTTTACGCCCAGTAAATCCGATTAACGCTCGCACCCTCTGTATTACCGCGGCTGCTGGCACAGAGTTAGCCGGTGCTTATTCTGCGAGTAACGTCCACTATCCAGAGTATTAGTCCAAGTAGCCTCCTCCTCGCTTAAAGTGCTTTACAACCAAAAGGCCTTCTTCACACACGCGGCATGGCTGGATCAGGCTTGCGCCCATTGTCCAATATTCCCCACTGCTGCCTCCCGTAGGAGTCTGGGCCGTGTCTCAGTCCCAGTGTGGCGGATCATCCTCTCAGACCCGCTACAGATCGTCGCCTTGGTAGGCCTTTACCCCACCAACTAGCTAATCTGACTTAGGCTCATCTATTAGCGCAAGGTCCGAAGATCCCCTGCTTTCCCCCGTAGGGCGTATGCGGTATTAGCATTCCTTTCGGAATGTTGTCCCCCACTAATAGGCAGATTCCTAAGCATTACTCACCCGTCCGCCGCTAGGTAATGTAGCAAGCTACATCACCCCGCTCGACTTGCATGTGTTAAGCCTGCCGCCAGCGTTCAATCTGAGCCATGATCAAACTCTTCAGTTAAAAATCATTAGTAGCTTATGGCTACAAATCTTGGCTCATCAATTTTCTGACAAATATTTCTCAAATAAACTTCGAGTAATT
>NZ_MVON01000071.1:0-1809 GCF_002018925.1 Acinetobacter sp. MF4642 | reverse complement strand
ACTGAGTATCAGAAAGCTTGTTTGAATCGATGTATTTCATCCGCAGATTATGCACGAATGCCAAGAAATCCGGAGTGCAAATATTAACCAAAAAGAAGGTCGTTTTTTGATTTATGAAAGAGATCTATAGAATAGGAAAAAATAAAATAAAATAAAATAAAAATAAAGAGGAAACCCCATGACAACAATGTAAAATAGTAAGTCTGCATAATAATGGCTTTATAGCCCATTTTTATTGAACGACCCATTTCATAGATCATATACAATAAGCCTGATTTAGGATCAAGAATTGCATAAACCTGATGACGCCCATCTACACATTTTTCACTAATTACAGCAATAAGTTCATCATTTTCTTTAAAACGTGTCGTCGTAAATTGCCCCAGTAAAGAATGTCCTTCTATTTCCCCAGTAAACGTGATGCCATCTTTAGCTTTACCTGCCATCACTAGTATAGGAGCACTGGTAAGCAAAGAACTACTTTCAGCCAGTACACCTGCAAAAGCGGTGCCAGTTGCGATTCCTCCTACATTTTGATTTACTGGTATTTTGGACTTGGCTTTTTCTAGAGAGTGGATTGAGCCTTGAACAAGCTTTAAATTTAGTTTCAAATAATTTACCTTAAATAACCTTTTAATTTCTAGCTAGTTATACATTCCGTTCTTTTTGCTCTATATAATTTTCTGGATAGGGAGCACTTCAATAAGCTTACGATACTCAAACACGGTTTAAAGTAATAAATGATCTTCTCACTTTAAAATTGATTTTAAAGACACTAAAAAAAAATTCTACTTTAGCCGTATAAATAAAACCACTTTCCAAATGTAAATACGATTATTCTTTTTAGCAACAGCTTTAACAGGCTCATCGACCACCCATTTTTGACATAAATATATTAAAATAAATAAATTTTTAGGTTAGATAAATTTAACCTTCCATAAAAAAACCATATACCAAGAATATAACCCCAAGAATAAATCCTAGATACATAGATGAAAGATTAAGTAATAACCACCCCTTATGTTTTTCTTCAAAGACCTTCACATTTTCTCTATATGTATTTGGAATAATTGGTATTGGTTTATTTTTTTCATCATTTATAGATGGAAAGTGTAGCTTTGCAGAAAAAGTTTTATAATTTGAGTAATATATTAAAAACCAATAAGCAACTACAATCAAATCTCCTCCAACTCTAGAAAAATCATCTCCACCTTTCTCTCCAAAGAAGAAAACCAAAAAATCTCTCTGATTATTCTTTATATAGGCTTTATTATATATATATGTAAATAACAGCAATAGAATCCCAAAAGGAATAATTAAAAAAGCACAAATAAGAAATATATCATCAGTAACTATAATATCTCTAATTCCAATATTTTCTAAATCTTCAAAAAAAATCATCATCACAAATTAAAAAAGCTCAAAAAAAACCAAATAAAGTAAAAACAAAATAGCAAGAAA
This sequence comes from Acinetobacter sp. MF4642, assembly GCF_002018925.1. Lineage (NCBI taxonomy): Bacteria > Pseudomonadati > Pseudomonadota > Gammaproteobacteria > Moraxellales > Moraxellaceae > Acinetobacter > Acinetobacter sp. MF4642. Next base: position 348 of record NZ_MVON01000071.1, on the reverse strand, counting down.
ATATGTTATATATAATTAAATTAATAACCAACCAACTATTTCTTTTGATTTTAAATAAATCAATATTTTCCTTATAAGCATTAGGTGTCATGTAAAATGGTTTATTTAAAATATCTTCATAAGAAGGAAATTTTGTTTTTCTTGATAAAAATAACTCAAAAGAATAACGCATTAAAAACCAATATGCAACAACATGAACCGTACCGGGTTTGTCGGAGACTTTTTTATTTAAGTTAGGCCACCTGACCTAACGGGTTAATCTTATCATAGTACATTGCTTCAAACTCAAAAGGCGATACATAACCCAGTGCACTGTGTACACGCTTTTTATTGAACCAATATACCCAG
>NZ_MVON01000070.1:0-2084 GCF_002018925.1 Acinetobacter sp. MF4642 | reverse complement strand
TCACATGGAGGCGCGGAAGAGATCGAAGAGGAGGACGACGAGTCGAGGAGGACGACGCATGAGAGATATAATGCGCCTATGTGTTGTCATGTGGTCTTGCAATAACTTTATGATGTGGCGTATATTTTGGACTGCACAATGAAAGCAAGTCCTCAATATTTATTTACGGGTACCATTATTCCCATACTACGAGGCAAAAAAAATGGGCTGACAGTGCGCTAACACTTCAACCCAGTGATGAACATTAATCAAGGAATGTCCATGAGTACATTTTATGGGGAAAATCCGTCCCTATCAAGCCCGAAAAGCGTTAAAAATAGCCAGCCCCTTGGTATATTTACGAAATCTCAGGTAATCCACAGCCAGCAAGGCTTTCAGCGATTCCATAATTTTTTGCTTCAAGACCAATCTGCTAAACTTTTACCCCGAGAACGTGTGGGAAATTGTTTAAAAAAACGCATCGATAAAGATAAATTACGCGAAGTTAAATACAACGAATCTAGAAAAAAAGCTCACTGGGCCAATGTCCAGCGTTGTGGTTCTATTTGGTCATGTCCTGTTTGTGCCAAACAAATTACTGAAAAACGGAGAGAGGAGCTTAAAAAGGCTGTTAATACGTGGCAAACAAGCCATGATGGCTCAATTCAGCTATTAACCCTTACCTTTAGCCATTCAAAGTCAGAAAGCCTTAAATCGCTCTTAGAACGCCAAAAAAAGGCATATAAGATTTTCCTTGAAACAACAAAAGTAAAAGTCATTCTTAAAAAAATGGGTGTTGTTCATAAGGTCAGGTCTTTTGAGGTCACTTATGGTGATAATGGATGGCATCCGCATTTTCATATTTTGATGTTTAATAAATACATTTTGGTTTCTGCTGATCTTAAAAAAAATCTTTCTGAACTTTGGATAAAGGCCTGTGTTCGTGCAGGTTTATCAGCTCCATCTATGAAGCATGGTTTAGATTTGAGAGATGGTGAATATGCTTCTGAATATGTTTCTAAATGGGGTATTGAGCACGAGTTAACCAAGGGACATATTAAAAAGGGAAAGCACAACAGTCTCACACCTTTTGATCTCTTGCAGTTATCAATTGAGGATCTTGATGTTTTTCAAAAAAAACCCTCAAAACTTTTTCAGGAATTTGCAATTTCTGTGAAAGGTGCTCGTCAATTGGTTTGGTCTAGAGGATTAAAACAGCTTTTAGAAATTGAAGATAAAACAGACGAGGAACTTGCTGAAGAAACTGAAAATGAAGCAATAAGTTTAAGGACTGTTGATGAATATATTTTTAGTTTGCTTTGCCATTATCAAAAACGTCATCAGTTTTTAAAAGCGATTGAAGATGATTGGGAAAGTGGATCTTTTGGTAGTGGATCTACTGAAAAATTACTTATTGAGATACTAGAGTTAGAAACTAAAAGATTAAGTGAGGTTGCGTAATGATTTCTTCTATTCATATTTATATTGGCCGTGTTCATAGTCACCTACCTCAGTCATTTTGGGATGATGTTGGTTCTGATCTTCATCAAAAATATGAGTGCGACCTGGTTATCATGCCAGTTGATGAAGAAAATACACGTTTGAATGTTGAGGGTGATTTAACTCCAGATGAAATGATTGATGTTAAGTTTTCATTTGGTGAACATATGCAAAAAACTCATTAAGAAAATTAACTTGTAGCCTGACTCCGGTCGGGCTTTTTTTTGTCTGTTTCTTTAGAAACGCGTAAGCGTGCATTCTGAAAAAGTCACTAAAGATTATATGAGTACTCTTTAGTTTGTTCCGAGTGATGAATGCGAGTGCGGAGCGAGGGCGCGCAGTACGCACGCAGCATGACAGAACGAGTGTCTACGAGTGATTCGGGATATTAAAATTTTAAATCCTTTTTCCCTGATTACAGCTCCCTTTTGATTTTTCACTGGATAAATAGAGCATCCCGAATGGGTGCGAACTGATTTCACATGGAGGCGCGGAAGAGATCGAAGAGGAGGACGACGAGTCGAGGAGGACGACGCATGAGAGATATAATGCGCCTATGTGTTGTCATGTGGTCTTGCAATAACTTTATGATGTGGCGTATATTT
>NZ_MVON01000069.1:0-2233 GCF_002018925.1 Acinetobacter sp. MF4642 | reverse complement strand
CCTGCCGCCAGCGTTCAATCTGAGCCATGATCAAACTCTTCAGTTAAAAATCATTAGTAGCTTATGGCTACAAATCTTGGCTCATCAATTTTCTGACAAATATTTCTCAAATAAACTTCGAGTAATTCTTACCATCAATCAATGAAATATTTTCGATCGATCAATCAGTAAAAATCCACACAAGTTGTTCTTCATAATCTCTTAATGATCTTCTTACTGATTCGTCATCAGCAAGGCCTTCGCTTCAAGTTATTCACTGCATTGCGTTGGTATGCTGCGTATTCTATACAGATTTATTTGCAGCGCAAGTCATTTCATACAAATAGCTCCAAAAAACCATTTGATTGATTATTTTTAAATCAAAACACTTGATTTTGATTAAACCATGTACAATATTGTCGACTTATTCACTATATAAATGCGCTATCCAAATAATAAAAACAGCTAATGCTGTTTTTATTTAGACTATGTAAAAGCTACTGTGCTTGTTCAGCCAGCCAAGCCATAAACGCTTGTCGTTCAGTTTTAGATGCACTTTTCCAAGTATTAATTAATTGTTGAGCGTTGCTAGGGCTTGGTAGATCTTTTTGTTTCTCTGTCCCAGCTTTAGCCACAACAGCTTGTGATGTATAGACCGGTGCAGGCTGTACCACTATCGTTGCTTTTTGAGTTAAATCGGTTGGTGCGTCGCTAAATAAATTTTGAAGAATGCCTGCATTTTGAGTTTTACTGCCCTTTTGCTCAACCAGTAACTGATTCTTGGCATTGTAGAGACCAAAAATCGGCTGCTTAGCATAAGCCTTGGCATCATCATGGTTTTGCGGAGGACTGATCAGTGCCAAACGGTAAGACTGTTGGTCTTGTAAAATTGGGGTCTTAATATTCACAATCCCTGAGCGAACGATATCGTGTGAGCCAATACCTGGATGCTCTTCAAAAAACTGGGTATAGCGAACACTGATAATATTCTCACCTGCATCAATATTATATTTATTGTCAGAACTGAATAAACGACTCTTAACCTCTTGCCCATTTAAGCCTTCAATTTTTATTTCCTCTGGGGCAGTAATAGTCACTGCTGAAAATACTGAAGTACTCAACATCAATGCTGCTGTTACAAGGGTTATGCGTAAGGTCATTTTTACACTCTATCGATGGTTTATTAAAGTTTAGTTGCACTATGCAGTGTATAAATGACAATTTTATGACAATTTCTGAGCTTAGAACCAACTCGCAACTACAATATATATTGCTAAGCTTTGATATTTTAAAGATAAATCCCTAAACAAAAAAAGAGCAGATCAACTCTGCTCTTTTTCATTTTAATGACTAGCTATTAATTAAATGTTTTAAAGCGATCCACTTCCGCCATAAATGTTTTCTCACCTGCAGGTGCTTCAATCGAACCAAAAACAAGTTGAGCACGGAGTTTCCAATTTGCGGGGATATCGAAGATCTCTGTAATCTCAGCATCTACGATTGGATTGTAGTGCTGTAATGACGCACCAATATTTTGTTCAGATAACGCAGTCCATACGGCAAATTGAGCAATTGCAGAAGAATGTTCAGACCACACTGGGAAATTATCTGCATAAAGCGCAAATTGTTCCTGCAATGATTTTACAACATCTTGGTCTTCGTAAAATAAAACAGTGCCATAACCCGCAGCAAAGCTATTAATTTTGGTATTTGTACCTTCAAAAGCAGCTTCTGGAACAATTTTACGTAAAGTTTCACGCACGATATTCCAAAACTGTAAATGCGACTCACCAAACAAAGTCACTATACGGGAAGTCTGTGAGTTAAATGCAGACGGACTGTGATTTACCGCTTCTTTAATTACAGATTCAATTTGTTCTGGTGTTAATGCAACATTTTTACCAACAGCGTAAATGGTACGACGTTGTTTGATGTGGTCTAAAAATGACATGTTATTTTCCTCAGCGATCTCACGATCTTGTTATATGCAGATTCATATTCATCATAGCTATTATTTTGAATTTGAACATGCTTAATTCAGCGACATAGTGTCTTAAAAATAGAACAATATGCCATAACATTACAAAACTTGATCTAGAAACCACTAAAGATAATTCCGTGTCATTATGAACCGTACCGAGATTGTAGGAGACACATTTTCTTGAGAGAATGTCGCTATGACAAGATTAAAATACACCGCAGAAATCAAAGAACGAGCAGTACGTTTGCTGCTTGAATCTGAACAAGATTATCC
>NZ_MVON01000068.1:0-2260 GCF_002018925.1 Acinetobacter sp. MF4642 | reverse complement strand
TTGCTATAGACCACATTTAAGTTTAAATATGAACACCCCGAATCAGATGTATGAGCAAACTAAAACCGAGCTAATTGCTTAACTCGGTTTGAAGTGGAATACTGTCAATCTATTTCAGGACAAGACATAATGAAAAATATTACTTAAATTTTGAAAGTCTAGTAACTAAAATTCAGCTGAGCTTGTTACAATGGCCGATTCTAAATTAGTAACAGAAAAGAAGATAGTGATGCTGAGCGCATACGGAAAGAATATGCTCGCCCTCATTCACTAAGTCATTTTGTTAATTCAAAAATTATTTACTTAATAGATTTATTATATTGTTGAAGGATAGCTTTGTGAAAAGAATACTAATAGGAATGTTTTTGTGTTTCAGTGCATTGGCTAATGCTAAATCATTAGAATGTGGTAGTAATTACTCTTTATTTGAAGAACTTGTTCAGATGAAATCTGATGCAAACCTGATTAGTAATGAAAGTGAAATTCTTAATTTTATAGAAAAATATGATTACTCTTCTTTGTTTAATGAGAAACACCCAAATAAAAAATTCTGGGGGTTTAAAAATTATGATGCAGATAGACAATATTGGGCTGAAGATGAATGGATTGATAGTAAAGTTTATAATAAAAGGATAGGAAAACTAGCGAAATATAACGCTAAAAATGAATTAAATCCCTATTTTTATGAATTGTTAGACTACAAATATAATGCTGTTACTCCAGTTGGAGAGGTGTGCATTATTCCTGTTCAAGCGTATGCAAGAATAGAGTCAGAAGGAGAAGAATTGGGGATTGAAGCAATGTTGGTAGATTATTTCTTTGTTCGAGATAATCTGAGTGATCAATGGCGCGTTTTAGATTATGGTTTCCAGTTTTTAGATCAAGATTTGAAAGAGTTCTTTCCTAGTTTACCCGTGAATATTAAGAATGGATTGAATACTGGAGTTATTGCTGCTGAGGATTTAATAAACGTCTCCATAGATGATCAATAATAAAAATTTCAATATATGACCTCCTTCGGGAGGTTTTTTACAATAGTTAATAATGAAAAAAAACACTTAAAAATAATGATAAAACCAAGAAAAAGCAAAGTTTTATATAGAAAAATACATGAGTAGTCAATTGTTTCTCAACCAAATCAAAGCGGGTACGACATTTAAATTCAATCTGAATTTAACGGCATATCCTGCATCTGATTGGACAATCTATGCATATCTAGGTGGTGCAGATCTGCAGTCTACAGCGCAGGGAAATATGCATGTCTTCAATGTGCCTGCAAATATCTCAAAAGACTATAAAACTGGCCATTATGGTTTTTCACTTCGTATAGTGAATTTTAGCACTGGTGGGGTGGAGGAACTTGAATCAGGTGTGCTTGAGCCTAATTCAGATCTCGCGTCTATTTCAGAAAATACCGATCTAAGAAATTATGCACAAAAAACTTTAACTGCGTTAGAAGCGGTTATTGAAGGTCGTGCCAGCTTAGACCAAGAGCGATATCGCATTAATAACCGTGAGCTATACCGTATGTCTAAAATATCTGAAAAGCTTTCAGGAAATACGAAAAATTGATTTATTGTTTGGCATTTACACATCATGAATACTTTTAGCTTTTGTTCAAATTGAATTTATGATTTCGTGTTGTATGAATAGGAAAATAATATAAATAAAGTTAATATTAAAAGATAGTTGAAAAATAATGATAATAATTCGATGTTTAAAATAATGATATATGTGATGATCAGCCTATGTAGTTTCTCTATATATGCAAAAAATTTAAAGCAAGCGACAGAACATGACTATATCACTGAACGATATTACCTCGGTTTAGATTCAGATCGCGTTATTGAACAAAAAATGCAACAAGTCCGGGCTCGTGGAGATATCAAGGCACAGGTAAATGTCATTTGTGTCGATACTCTGAATTTTTACAAGAACTTAATCGCTTTAAATCAGGCAAATCGGCATTTCAATTATAAAACAATTGATGCCGAAACTCGTACCTACAAAAAGCTATTGAATGGCTTGGAATAAGCCGATGTCTGTCTAAAAGTATAAGGCTGAGTTTTACTTCCTTTTATAGACCATTTTTAGCAGAATCTTTATTACACACATACACACATACACACATATTGAACCGTACCGACTATATCGGAGACAGTTTATTTAAGTTATGCAACACAATCTAAGGTGTTGATTTTATCATAGTACATATTTTCAAACTCAAATGGTGAAACATAGCCAATAGAACTATGTAGCC
>NZ_MVON01000067.1:0-2329 GCF_002018925.1 Acinetobacter sp. MF4642 | reverse complement strand
TACAACCGATTTTAGGAGCAATAGCTGTGATTGCTGCCCAAGTAGAAGGATAATCTTTTTCAGATTCAATTAGTAATTGAACCGCTCTTTCTCTGATTTCAGGGGTATATTTTAATTTTGTCATCGGCATAGTCTCTCAGAATATTGACTCTCCGACAAACCTGGTACGGTTCACACAGCTACGTAATCTCATTCCTTAAGAGTATCAAATTAACTGGAGCTCCGCTGCTGACCCAACTATTGATTGTTTATTTATCCATGAAAGTTTTTATGAAACCGAAGGGATCCAAAAGATCATTCGAAGTCGTCAGTTCCCATGGCTAAAAATTTCTAAGCAAAACTATAACGAAAACCGACTCCACGAAAACATACTTTCTTTACCAATTACACATCTTGAAAGCTTCTCGAATTGGATTATTCAACATCTACTACATCCCTCTTTTAACAATCAACAAATCCTTCCTATCGAAACTCAGAATAAAAAAACACCCTATAAATTAGAATATTTCAGCAAAATGCTGGATACCGAACGCAACTCAAAGCTACATCTTTTTGATACTTTGGGCACCATTGCCATTATTGATATTCAGAAAAATATCGCTTGGCTCAATATAGAACGAGAACAAACCTTTACAGATTCTGGTTTTGATTATGACATTGCCAGCACCAGTAACTTCATGAAAGTCTCACGTAAGCAACCCCATATACTTAGCGACTGGTTATGGCAGTTTTTTTGGGACTCACCCATATTTTTGAAAGAAATTGCACCTGAAGATGGGCACTTTAAGATCCATATGTGGCCTAAGCCAGCAAGCAATGTGGACAGGAAAACCATTTTTCAACTTTCCAGCTGCTTTATTCAAGGTGGTAAAGTCTCAAAAATTGCGACGCAATTGAACCTCCCCATTGAAACTGTGCAGCGCTTTATTGCAGCCAATATCGCGACCCATAATCTCTCAAAAATCAATATTTGGGATAAACACTTTAACCCACCAGAAATGCCTCAAGTTACAGAAGAAGCTGGATTAATTAAAAGCTTTTTTGGAAAACTAAGAAAAAAACTAGGCATATAGGATAATAATATGATTTTACAACGCTTTAAAATTGTTTTTGCTGGTGGTATGGGCGCGGGTAAAACGGAGGCGATTCGATCACTCTCAGAAATTCCCGTACTGCAAACGGAGGCTTTCAATACAGATGCACAGCGCCATACTAAATTAGAAACCACCGTTGGTATTGATTATGGTGAAATCACGCTTGATGAAAACCTGACCATTGGGCTATATGGTACACCTGGGCAAAGCCGCTTCGACTTTATTTGGTCTGCCATTACTAAAGGTGCTATTGGTGCTGTGATTTTGATTGACCATCATTCAGATAACCCTATTCAAGAATTAGAAAGCTATCTGGAAACCTTTCAAAATTTTACCGATAATATTGCAATCGGCATTACACATACCGATCTTCTTTCTGAATCAACTAAATCAACCACTATCTATAAAGACTGGTTACTCCAAAATGATCTCTTTTCTCCACTCTTCTTTATCGATGCAAGGAAGAAAGATGACGTTTTGTTATTATTAGTAGCGCTCATTACCTCCATTGAGATCAACTCAAATATTGCCAATTAACCCTTAACGAGGTTCTATATGTTTACTTTAGCGCAAAGCCGCACCGCACCAAAAGAGTTAATTGATTTTGCAAAGAATGAGATTCAAGATGTTCTTATGAATGTCCGCAGTGTCAATTATGTCATGCTGTGTAGCACAGATGGCTTCGAGTTAACCCATGTCTATAAGAGAGATGGTTATAACAGCACTAAACTCGCAGCAGTTAGTAGCTCGATTTTAGCTATGGTTGCAGCCTTTATGAATGAAATTCATCTCGAAGGTTGTCAATCAATTACTTTGGATGCAGACAATGGTAAAGCCATTTTAACCTCGATCCCTTCTTCAAATCACCCAATGATTATCGTGACCTTAACTGAAAAAGATGTACTATTAGGGCAGCTACTCTACACGCTAAAAAATGCCAGCAACCGTGTTATGCAATATTGATATCTCTGATAAAATATAAAAAAATTTAATTTTTATTAAGGACGAAACCTATTAAATTTTAAAGGCTATGTTTTAGCCGCTTCTTCTTATTCTAATCTTCCTTGCATAAAAAAATCCCCCTCAGCGATTAGCGGAGGGGGATTTAGAATTAATGAGCTGGCGATGACTTACTCTCACATGGATAACTCCACACTACCATCAGCGCTAAGAGGTTTCACTTCTGAGTTCGGGAAGGGATCAGGTGGTTCACTCTTGCTATTGTCGCCAGCACA
>NZ_MVON01000066.1:0-2452 GCF_002018925.1 Acinetobacter sp. MF4642 | reverse complement strand
GGATAATCTTTTTCAGATTCAATCAATAATTGAACCGCTCTTTCTCTGATTTCAGGGGTATATTTTAATTTTGTCATCGGGATAGTCTCTCAGAATATTGACTCTCCGACAAACCCGGTACGGTTCATTATTTTCAAGTCGAAAATACTAAACTGTTATGTACTAGCTATAGTGAAGAAGGCGCTCAACTTTATAAGATAGAACGCTTTGATCCCTCACAGCCTTATACCTTAACTAAAATCAAGCCTATGGATATTACTATCTGGCTCTTTAACCCTGATATTGATGCAATTTCATTTGATCTTAAAAATCTCTATGCAAATCTTAAAGATTACATTGCTTTTCCTACTCAAGCAGATTGGATCAATCACTATATCAACTATTTAGCCCCTATCTACCAAAAGCAAAGTCAACAAGATTCATTCATGAGTCAGAGCTTTGATATCTTTTTTCAAACCAAGAATGAATACATATCAGCTCACGTACCCAACACCCAAAATTCAGTACTCGAATTCAAGGAAATGACCAAAAATTTACAATCTATTTAATATAATATTTTGAAGTTATATCTATCTAATCTGATATTATTAATAATGATTCTTAATAACACTTTATAAAATATAATATGACCGATTTGTCAACAAACTTTAACGACACCCGCCTCATCAAATCTTGGTTTGGATTTATTCTAGGGTTGATCTGCGTTGGAATTAGCATGATAGCTTTATTTGAATCTGTGAGTTTACAAGGCATCCTGAGAACTTTGGGCTTTCTATGCTTTTGGTATCCATGGTGTCAGTTACCCGTTAAGAATTACTCGCTATCAAAACTTTTCAGTAAGAAAAAAGAAGGCGAAAAATTAAATAAACTAGCTAGCTACTTAACAATCATTGGTTTAATTTTACTCATAAGCGCAGCAGTTTTGTTTTAGTGAATTTGATTAAGTTTCGCGTGAGGAACGTGAATTAATCACAAAGAAACCATGATAGTGCGCTGAACCCTATCATGGTTTCATATTAAATATTGATGCTCAAAACCAAATTTCAAAATTTTTTCTAAAGATGTATTATGTTGATTTTAAAAAATTTTGATAATTAATCCGATACCCCTAAATGTAGAAAAATTCTTCCCCTTTCTCCTTCAAATATAAAATCATCCCAAGCACCTTCATACCATGTATCTGTTCTCATATGAACTTTATAAATTGTATTAGTTTCTACTAATGACATTAATTCATCTAAAAAACCTTCAAAGAAAAGCTTTTTAAGACTTTCATGTGTCAATGAAAATGCTCTATATTTATCATCTAAATAGCAAGATTCGTGTCCACTTCCTATAGAGTTTTCATCAATATTTTGTGATTTTTGATAGGCAAAAAGCCAATTTCTAATCACAAATTGAAATGATTCATCATCGATAGAAAACTGATCTAGTCTAACAATAGCATCAGGATAATATTGAAATATGTATTTCTCAAAAGCTTGATGACAATTAGCTTCATCAGGTAGCTTCTCAATTTCAAAATTATAACCATGATTTGTTTTATTATTTATCCATGAAAAAGCTTCTAGGACACCAGCTAACTTCCCTAATTTATAATCTATAGTTTGCATATTTTACAGTAAGTCTCTATTCAAAAGAAATTATACCTAAATCAATCGTTCTATTTAACCTAATTGAGCTCATAAGAAATTAATAAAGCGAGTTTGGATTAATCTTTAGTGCCTCTAAAATTAGAGGATCTATACGATAAATTGTTTTACCATTTGGTTCTTTTTGATAGGTATTTACGAGTAGTTTTTTACTTTCTAATAATCCTAGAGCAGGCTCTTTGTGAGAGATAGGTAATTCCAGAACATCTTTCTCAATAAACAGCGATAACAAGAATTTTTCCTGTGCTTTAAGATTTTTTATTTGATTAATAAAGTCTGCATTATCTCTTTTTATTACATTATTTTTTCTAGCCTTATGAATCTTATCCAAAATATAATCAAAAGCTAAAATTGATAGTGAAATAAGGTACAAAAGCACTAATGGGGTTCTATAACTTTCTAGTACAAATTGGCTGATTTTTTCATCTATGACTTGTGTCATAGCAACCAAAATTAAAAGATTCAAAAAAATAAAAAAATACCCGTTTAATAACTTCCATAATTTTTTATCTGAGTTCATGAGTACAAATAATTCTGTTAATTTTTAATGTAGTATACAATTAAACCCGTATGCATTTCCATTAAGATGTGGATATCATGAAGTTGCATACGATAGATTACTCGATCTAAATTTTATTCCACATTCAATCTAATAGTGCTTAAACAAAAGCCCTGAACCGTACCGAGATTGTAGGAGACACATTTTCTTGAGAGAATGTCGCTATGACAAGATTAAAATACACCGCAGAAATCAAAGAACGAGCAGTACGTTTGCTGCTTGAATCTGAACAAGATTATCC
>NZ_MVON01000065.1:0-2785 GCF_002018925.1 Acinetobacter sp. MF4642 | reverse complement strand
TAAGGCCAATAAGAAAATCGTGCTAACTGCTGGTGGTAGTCAAATTGAGATTAGTGGTGCAGGGGTATTACCGACCACTGCTGGAAAGTTTGAGGTCAAAGCGGGGCAGCATCAGTTTTTGGGTGGGGGTAGAATAGAAGATAGTTTTATGATTTTACCAGATCTTAGAAGTAAAAAATTTCATAGGCGTTTTTTATTTCACGATGAAATTTCTAGTCAGCCATTAAGCTATTACAAATATAGGGTTAAAAATAAAACAACAAATGAAATCCTTCAAGGCATCACTAATATTGATGGTTTAACAGAAATTATAACAACTACGGAAGATACCGATTTAGAAGTGCTAATCGGAAATGATGAAGTTGATGAAATTTTGAAAAAAATAAAGGGAGAGTAGGAGGTGAGTAAGACCATTCGTACAGTTCCTTTTGAAAGTGATCCACAATATCAAGTTCCTATCGGGCTTTATCAGATATCGTTATTAATCGGTAGTTCATATGGTGATGGTGAGCATGAATCCCCTTATGGACATACGGCTGTAGCAATATTTACGGAAAATAAAGATGTACCAGTCATTGTCTATGACTTTGGCAGATATGGTAAGACTTACTCAGAAGAGTTGGGGTTAGGAATCACTTTGAATGGCGCTAGTAGCCCCAGAGGCGAGGGGATTTTAAGATTATGGTGGAGCTTTTCTAGATATATTCAAGGTGAAAATGCTTGTGGCTATGGAACAAGCAAAACAAGAACAACTTATGAGTATATTTATTATGTTCAGCCGCAAAGCGTTCTTAATATTATGAATTTTTTTAAAAAATTAACTGATCAGGGCATTAGGTTAAACACTTCAGATATTAGGACAACATATAAATTGGTTGATCCATATTTTGCTTTAGGACCTAATTGCACTACATTAAGTTTAAATGCAATGAATGTAGGGTTGAGAAATTTTACCAAAAATTCTAGTAAATATATTGATTCAACAAAAGTGCTTGGACGAATGTTGTCAACCGCAATGAAAGCAAAATATCAAGAACCAAATTATTTGTATTTACCTGATAATCTTAAAGATTATCTTGAAAGCCAAGATGTAGCTATTAAGGTAAATGTTAAAAAATTTTATCATTCAAAAAATCAGCCAAAATTACCATCAGAGAGAATGAGAAGATGAAATGCTATTTTTCAAAAAAATATTTAGTTATAGTTTGACCTTTTTATTAGGAACGATTTTATCCTTTTTATTGTTTAATGGAAATTTATTTATGGATAAGAAAGAGATACATGTATTAGAAAAACCTATTTTGGTTAATTCACTTAGTGAAGAATCAGGTCAGGGAGGATATTATGTACTGCCTAAAGGTACAGTATTATATAATGATAGTGATTCTCTAAATACAAGAGTTTTAGTATATTTTAATGTGGTCGGAGATTTGGGTTTGGATTTTAAAGAACAAAATCCGGAAATAAGTAAACAGCCATCAGAGGTAGAGGCAATCGATAGTATGATGCTGCCAGAAATTTTAAAAAAGATAAATTTAAATAAGAATGATATTAAAAGTATTATTGATGAGGATAAAAATGTTCCTGCTAATGTTAAGAATATTCTGTATAAAAAATATAATATTGTTGAGTAGCTTCGCTTTTGTTGGATGTGGCAATGCCCCTTCTATTTTACCAAATGAGTTGCCTGTGGGGCATGTTGACCAAATATACAATGAAAAAATTGAAATTGAGAAAGTTATATTGGTTGATGACTTACTTGTTGATAGCAATATCACTAATGATTCTGGTCTGGTTTTAAATACTGGTGTTGGAGAGCCTCCTTATAGTGATAATACAATTGAAGTTAAAGGGACCCCCATTAAAAATGGAAAATATGAAATTATATTAGAGGGGCAGACTAGAAATGCATATGGTGGTAATATTAATTTTAGAAAAAATATGATTTGATTGTTTTGCAGTAAATAAAATTAAGTGGGTTTTTTAAGTAATATATTTTTGTTTAAATAATCTTAATATGGTTGTTTAAATCAAGTTACTATTAATTATTGGATAAAGGTAAATATGTTTAAATATGAAATTGATTTATATGGTTTTTCTAAAGCTAAGTTATTCAATTAGTGAAGATGAAGCCGTCATGTATATTTATTAATATTTTTTAGTATGCTGTATGAAAATTATTCGATTTTTGGTAATCACATTGTTATCGAGTTTAGCCGCTTGTAATTCGTCATCTGAGACGATGAGCAAACATGAACAAGAAATGAATGAAGCTGATTATGTTATTAGCGTTGTGGCTGGCAACCCTAGTGAAAATTTAATTAATAGTAATGCTAAGTTTTTTCACAATATAGTTTAGGTGCAAGTGTTGGATTTATACGACCAAACGGCTTTGTTGCACAAACCTATCTGTAAAGGCTTTTTCAGCGATATAATTTTCAAATGAAGAAGCCTACACATAAAATCTACCGCACAACCAATTGGCCCGCATATAACCGAGCACTCATGAGTCGCGGAAATATTGCCCTTTGGTTTGATCCTGCGCAATAGTATGCGCCATCAAAAGGCAAACAAGGGCGAAATCAAACCTACTCCGACGCAGCTATCCAATGCTGCTTAATGATTAAATCCTTATTTCGTCTGTCTTTACGTATGGTTACTGGCTTTGTGCAAAGTCTGATTAAACTTTGCGGATTAAATTGGATAGCTCCAGATTACACCACGCTTTGTAGAAGACAAAAGCATATTGATATTGTAATCAGCTACCAAAAAAGTAGCGATGGGC
>NZ_MVON01000064.1:0-2850 GCF_002018925.1 Acinetobacter sp. MF4642 | reverse complement strand
TTATAAGAGACGTAAATAAAGTAAGATGTTGTTACTCTAAAGCTCAGCAATATTGATAAGTAATGAATGCGATTCTATAACTCCGTAATAACAATTCTAGTTTTTTTAGTTTCGGGAATGATGATTTTTTCCCATATACAAAGATCCTACCACCCTACAAACTTTATTACTGCAACTATTGATAAGTAATTAAATTCAAAATCAATCAGGCGCTTAAACACTTTTAGTCGTATCAATATATTAATTAAGAACGCTTATTTCGCTCACGATAAAACTTATACCAAAGCCCTCATTTAGATAGAGAGCTTTTTCAATTCACACACTGAACACAAACAGTGACATGCACCTTTGTCGAAATCGAATGAGCTGTGCAGCCTGAAAGCAGGATGCACAGCAATAATGCTTTGATCATGATAGAAACAAAGCCTTTTCTTTAGCACGTCGATTCACAAGCCCTTGCATACGTTTACCGCCTGCATTCACCCATACATCAAACTGATCTGCTGCACCACGAATATCATTAGCATTCAGTTTTTTAACTAAAGTTGATTGACTAAAAGCACTAGCCCCAATGTTGTAAGCAAGTGATAGCAGTGCATCAAACTGATTTTGATTAAGTTGCACTGTGACTGCCTTATTTACAGCTACTTCAAACTTCTTTAAATCATGTGCCATGTATGTCTTAGCTTGTGCTTCCGTGCAGGTATCACCTTTCATAACTTTAATGCCGTTCGGATAAACTGTGGTACCGAATCCAATCGTCCATACCCCCACACCATCGTCATATGCAGCAAGCCGTTTTCCTTCAAAACCACAGATGAGATCCACACCAAAAAGACTAACCACCATCTGGTCGATCGCAATACCCAACATATCAGCCACCGTTGCATCTGTAGCCGTTGCAATCACTTGGTTGGCAGCATTGACTTGCTTTTGAGTAAGTGTTCCACCACTGATCTTTCTTAAAAAATCAAAAATATGTTTCATTTTTCACTTACTCACTTAAACATTGCTTTAAAAGCTGATCGAATTTCATAGATTAGTTCACCAATGGTTTTACCACGTAACAGCTGAATCGCTTGATACCAGATGCCAATTAACAACATTCCGAAAATCGCAAAGATCAACATTACAAAGCCTTGCGTCATATGTGAATAGACATGCCAACCATAATATTCAATAAATGCTGAACCACCATACAGACTAATCGCCACACTAAACGTGAACTTCATAATCACCCCCATCGTGATTTTAATTCGTCCCTCGGTATCGATATCCCCTGATAACGTCAGAGCAAAGATTGCCCCAACCACTGCAGCGATAATTTTAAAAAGCCATGGTAGGCCCTTGATGCTTAACGGGTCATTCATAGACCACTCCTAATTTTTTGGCAATAAAAAAGCGCTCAATGAGCGCCATATACTTTTTAAAAACTTAAACTTCGATTTGAATCACTTCACCCAATGGTGCGAGTCGTTTAATCTCACCATCAGATACAAATACTGTTGCTCCAAGGTTGTAACGTGTTGAACTGGTCACCAGATTTAAACCCGATCCACCCACCACCAACACTTTGTAATTGGGATGGTCCACGCTGGTAATGGTTCCTACAAATTCTGCAGCCGCAGGAAGTAAATCAATTAAACGCTGTAATGCATTACTCACGATTGACACGCTCCACTTTCACAGTTTGATTGACCACTGCGTGGCTGAACGAGACGCTAACACTATCTACAATGCCCCACCATTCCGCATTAAATGCCAGCACCTCTCCTGGTATACATTCACCCACCTGAGGTGAAATCGGCATGCTGTAGGTATGAGTTTCGACCATTCCTGCTTTGGCAAGTTTGGCTTTTCCATAAGCGCCCATGCTGACATAGTTGAACAACGGATTGTTTTCAGGTTGAAGTAGAATATCAGCACTAGTGCCAGTACGTTTTACCTGAGCTGGTGGTCCTTTACGGTCATTTGTCAGCGTAATGCCGTTGTAATCAGGATAGATCTGATAATCAGTCGATTGACTCACCACCGCAGACTCAGGCAGCATGCGATCATACTCAGCGATCGATAGCACATCCCAAAAGGTCTTTTTATACAGCGGTTTAATGGTCAGCGTATTGCTACCCTTTTCGCTATAAATAAACCCACCACCGCTTTCAACCACCATTTTGATCGCATCAATCGGCGCTAAGTTGGAATAGCTCAAACATTCACGCTCAACAATCCAACCCAATGCATCGATCAACTGCCAATTCAGTACTGTATCGCTAAACACGCGATCAAGCTCTGCTTGGCACAACTGGACGGAGGTTCGATCGTTCTCTTGTAAGAATGAGCGGAGTGGCGCGGTCGGTGCGGCAAGCAGCGCAGTTTGACTGCGACCAATCAAGGTATAGGTGTCTTGGGAGAATTTACGAGAACGTCGGCGGTTCTCAAGCAACATTTGATGCTCGGTACCATTCACGATAATTTTTAAAATCACAGGTTGTCCATTGATCGGTTCAAGCTTGCCAATCTCGGATGCAGGTACGGTCAAACTATAGGACCAACACCAGCTGCTGCGATCGGTACTGTAATTCCCGTCATAGACTTCAATCTCTACGCCATTGTCTAGGCGTGTCACAGATAAACTATTCAATATGTACCACCAATTACGATTCGGTATACCAGGGATGCAATCATCTGCACCGAAGTGAACCGTACCGGGTTTGTCGGAGGCTTTTTTATTTAAGTTAGGCCACCTGACCTAACGGGTTAATCTTATCATAGTACATTGCTTCAAACTCAAAAGGCGATACATAACCCAGTGCACTGTGTACACGCTTTTTATTGAACCAATATACCCAG
>NZ_MVON01000063.1:0-2991 GCF_002018925.1 Acinetobacter sp. MF4642 | reverse complement strand
TCGAATCAGGCGTGGATTTAGGAGAAGTTGCAACTTTTCTAAAAAGCTCGAAAATCATTTTAAAGCCTTTGATTTGACTTTCTTTTACCTTAATAACGGATTTGTTTAACGCCAGCATACTTTTTGAAACACCACCTAGTGATTTATTTCGTCATCTTCAAGTTGGTCAAACTGAATGTCGTAAACGACGTATTTGGGTTGGTCGAGTGAAACTGTATATTAGTGCGCTACGATTAGAAGATGGAGAACTTTTACTTGTTGTTTCTCCTATGTTGAATGCTTCAGCTATTCGTGATTATGCATTACGCTGGGAAATCGAAACCTTATTTAGTTGTCTCAAAGGACGTGGATTCAATCTTGAAAATACTCGTTTAACAGACCCTAGACGAGTCAAGAAATTGATAGCAGTGCTAGCTATCGGTTTCTGTTGGTGCTATTTAACAGGTGAATGGCAACATGATCGAAAAAAAGCGATAAAAATAAAGGAAGCATGGACGACTTTCAGTAAGTTTATTTCGCTACGGTTTGGACCATGTTCAAATGGCTATTCTACGTTTGATTGGTTTTGGGAAAAAAGAAGAATTTAAGAAAGTGCTAGCAATTTTAAGAAAGAAAAAGCCTGATAGGACAAGGGCCCTATGAAATTTGTCGTGTACAGAGTTAAAATTGTTACAAAGCCGCATTTTATATACATTTTTAAATTATCAACTTTATTTAAAATATGAGTGCAGTTATTTTGATCAATAAAATTAGTTTGGGGGTTAGTCGTTATGTTGAGTCGCTTTTTAGTTATTTGCCTGAGTAGTATGTATATTTTTTCGACTTATACTCTTGCAGCTGAACCACAAAAATCACTTCCTCCTACCACTAACAATCTAAACAATTTAGCACTGTTAAACCAAGCCGACACATGGTCTTTAGATAATCTAAATAAAGCGGAGTGGTCGGACAATCTTGAAAAAGGCTATCTTCCTGTTTACGCAAAGTTACAAGTACTGTTGAGTCGCCATTACTCATCCTCAGGAGCAATTGATGGTACATGGGGGCTAAATACTGTGAAAGCCATTTCAGCTTTTCAGATTATGAAGAGTTTAAGTGGTGACGGAGTGTTAGATGCAAATACTTGGCGGCTTTTAAATGAAGGTACGACTCAACCGACGTTTATTGAGTACACCATTACCACACAAGACTTGAAAGGTCCTTATGCTCAATCGATCCCTGTGGATTATGCCGAACAGTCAAAAATGAAGGGCTTGTATTACACCCGTGTAACTGAAATGCTCGGTGAAAAATTTCATATGGATGAATTGTTTTTACAAAAAATTAATTCAGGTGCAAGTTTTAATAAAGTCGGCGAAAAAATTATTGTCGCAAATGTGAAAAATACATTGCCAAACAATACAAAAACCATCATCGCGCACAAAGGTTCAAAGCAATTGTATTTGCTCGACCAACAAAACAAGATGATTGCATCTTTTCCCGCAACGATTGGGAGCGAAGATAACCCTTCACCCACTGGCACACATTCCATCGGCAGTATCGTGTCAAATCCACATTATAGTTATAACCCTAAGAATTTTATTCAAGGTAAAAATCTTAGGCCATTAAGCCTCCCCCCAGGACCCAATAACCCTGTAGGAAATATTTGGATTGGTTTATCTCGACCTTCTTTTGGGATTCATGGTACGCCAAATCCCGCCTTAATTTCTAAAACAGCATCGCATGGTTGTATCCGATTGACTAATTGGGATGCTAATAACTTAGCTAAAGTCCTCCATAAGGGGTTAACTGTAATTTTCTTGGAATGAAAAAATTTACCTCGCTATTTGAAAAATCAAAATTTAGCAATCAAGCGCTTGCGTTCTCAAGCTCAATTCCTCTTGTCTCTTCCCACAAAGCCAAGATTTCGCTAGGCGTATACTTTTCCCACTTTTCATAGTTGCCAATAATTGGGCACTAACAAACAGCTCAATCTCGGAATACGTCCAATTTCCAGGAAGATTCCTCGGATACTTAGGTTTTTCATCTTTATGGTCTAAATAATCTAAATAATCTAAATAAGTCGATATTTTCTTAGCAAAAACAGTATCTTTAATAAACCTAGCGTTTTCATCACCCGATAGCTCTAAGGTGCGTAACCGATCACCTACAAATTTCGACTGATACCAAAACAAGCTCAAAATATGCTGTAAATCATATTTAAGAAGCATCCGCATTAAATCCAATTCCAAAGCATTATTTTTCTTTACAGGGATTTTTTGTATTGGCGAACAAAATCAAGCAAGGCATACACTTCATTTAATCTTTTATTTTTTATATATTTTTCAATTTCCTTGAAGTCTTTGATATAAACTTTTGAACCCATAATTTCCTCATACAGCTCAAAGGTCCACTGCTCTAGGTAATCGTAGCATTCAGGAATCACAAGATTTATGTCTGCCTTAAAATTTAAGGCTAAGTAAGTTTGAATTTCATGCGTTATATTTTCATTCAAATATTGTCTACAATCTGAATGTAGCTGGCGCAAATCAGCTTGTTTTTGTATAAATTCGTCAAATTCATTTGTTTTAAAAAGATAGCCTTTTTCAAATATTCTTTTTACAAGATCACCAGCACCATTGGCTTCGAGTTCAACAAATGAACGCCACTCATGTTGTGGCAAAACATTGTCTGTGCCAATCTTAATTTTGCTGAGCATAACATACAGAACTATTTTTTCTAAGTAACTGAGCTGCCGCTTCGGTGAATCTATTGGCTCATCTGACAATGTTGGAATACACAATTTAAACTCATTGAGATATTTGTTCATGTAATTTTGTACAGAGCGTCTACGGCAGTCATAGCATTCTAATTCTGGTGGTGTTTCAAAAAGTATGCTGGCGTTAAACAAATCCGTTATTAAGGTAAAAGAAAGTCAAATCAAAGGCTTTAAAATGATTTTCGAGCTTTTTAGAAAAGTTGCAACTTCTCCTAAATCCACGCCTGATTCGA
>NZ_MVON01000062.1:0-3276 GCF_002018925.1 Acinetobacter sp. MF4642 | reverse complement strand
GAATTAATGAGCTGGCGATGACTTACTCTCACATGGATAACTCCACACTACCATCAGCGCTAAGAGGTTTCACTTCTGAGTTCGGGAAGGGATCAGGTGGTTCACTCTTGCTATTGTCGCCAGCACAACTGTTTATGACTATTCGTTGGGTCTTATTTACACATTGTGTATGCCTAACTTTCATCAAATGAGTTATTAACAGGTATATTTGAGTTGATTTTAACATAAAGCATAGCTTTATGTCTTGCGCTCGGACAAACATAATTAATGTTTGTTTATTCCTCGCTCATGTATCTAGCTTTATAACTAAATCAAGTTGTTTGCAGTGATTTGAACCACAACACCAACTGTTTGGGTGTTGTATAGTCAAGCCTCACGAGCAATTAGTATTGGTCAGCTTCACATATCACTATGCTTCCACATCCAACCTATCAACGTCGTAGTCTTCAACGGCTCTTTAGAGGACATAAAGTCCTAGGGAAATCTTATCTTGAGGTAGGCTTCCCGCTTAGATGCTTTCAGCGGTTATCCCTTCCGAACATAGCTACCCGGCGATGCGACTGGCGTCACAACCGGTACACCAGAGGTTCGTCCACTCTGGTCCTCTCGTACTAGGAGCAGATCCTCTCAAATTTCCAACGCCCACGGTAGATAGGGACCGAACTGTCTCACGACGTTCTAAACCCAGCTCGCGTACCTCTTTAAATGGCGAACAGCCATACCCTTGGGACCTGCTTCAGCCCCAGGATGAGATGAGCCGACATCGAGGTGCCAAACACCGCCGTCGATATGAACTCTTGGGCGGTATCAGCCTGTTATCCCCAGAGTACCTTTTATCCGTTGAGCGATGGCCCTTCCATACAGAACCACCGGATCACTAAGACCTACTTTCGTACCTGCTCGACTTGTGGGTCTCGCAGTTAAGCGCGCTTTTGCCTTTATACTCTACGCGTGATTTCCGACCACGCTGAGCGCACCTTCGTACTCCTCCGTTACTCTTTAGGAGGAGACCGCCCCAGTCAAACTACCCACCAGACATGGTCCTCGTCCCGGATAACGGGACAGAGTTAGAACCTCAATATTACCAGGGTGGTATTTCAAGATTGGCTCCACCGAAACTAGCGTCTCGGTTTCAAAGCCTCCCACCTATCCTACACAAGTAAGATCAAAGTTCAATGTCAAGCTGCAGTAAAGGTTCACGGGGTCTTTCCGTCTAGCCGCGGGTACACCGCATCTTCACGGCGAATTCGATTTCACTGAGTCTCTGCTGGAGACAGCGCCCCCATCATTATGCCATTCGTGCAGGTCGGAACTTACCCGACAAGGAATTTCGCTACCTTAGGACCGTTATAGTTACGGCCGCCGTTTACTGGGGCTTCGATCAAGAGCTTCGCTTACGCTAACCCCATCAATTAACCTTCCAGCACCGGGCAGGCATCACACCCTATACGTCCACTTTCGTGTTTGCAGAGTGCTATGTTTTTAATAAACAGTTGCAGGGGCCTGGTTTCTGTGGCTGCCAATAGCTCAAGGAGTAAATCCTATCACCGTCGGCAGCGTACCTTCTCCCGAAGTTACGGTACCATTTTGCCTAGTTCCTTCAGCAGAGTTCTCTCAAGCGCTTTGGTCTACTCGACCTGACCACCTGTGTCGGTTTCGGGTACGATTCCTATGTAACTGAAGCTTAGAGACTTTTCCTGGAAGCATGGTATCAGCCACTTCACTGTACTAGTACAGCTTGCTATCAGTTCTCAGCATAGAGTACCCCGGATTTGCCTAAGATACATGCCTACAACCTTCCACCTGGACAACCAACGCCAGGCTGACTTAACCTTCTCCGTCCTCTCATCGCATTACATAGAAGTATTGGAATATTAACCAATTTCCCATCGACTACGCCTCTCGGCCTCGCCTTAGGGGTCGACTCACCCAGCCCCGATTAACGTTGGACTGGAACCCTTGGTCTTTCAGCGTGCGAGTTTTTCACTCGCATTGTCGTTACTCACGTCAGCATTCGCACTTCTGATACCTCCAGCATACTTCTCAATACACCTTCATCGGCTTACAGAACGCTCCCCTACCACTTGCAATAAATTGCAAATCCGCAGCTTCGGCATATAGTTTTAGCCCCGTTACATCTTCCGCGCAGGCCGACTCGACTAGTGAGCTATTACGCTTTCTTTAAAGGGTGGCTGCTTCTAAGCCAACCTCCTAGCTGTCTATGCCTTCCCACATCGTTTCCCACTTAACTATAATTTTGGGGCCTTAGCTGGCGGTCTGGATTGTTTTCCTCTTGACTACGGACGTTAGCACCCGCAGTCTGTCTCCCGGATAGTACTCATTGGTATTCGGAGTTTGCATCGGTTTGGTAAGTCGGGATGACCCCCTAGCCGAAACAGTGCTCTACCCCCAATGGTATTCGTCCGAGGCGCTACCTAAATAGCTTTCGGGGAGAACCAGCTATCACCGAGTTTGATTAGCCTTTCACCCCTATCCACAAGTCATCCCCTGGCTTTTCAACGACAGTGGGTTCGGTCCTCCAGTTAGTGTTACCCAACCTTCAACCTGCTCATGGATAGATCACCCGGTTTCGGGTCTACACCCAGCAACTAAACGCCCTATTAAGACTCGATTTCTCTACGGCTCCCCTATTCGGTTAACCTCGCTACTGAATGTAAGTCGCTGACCCATTATACAAAAGGTACGCAGTCACCGAACAAGTCGGCTCCCACTGCTTGTATGCATGCGGTTTCAGGATCTATTTCACTCCCCTCACAGGGGTTCTTTTCGCCTTTCCCTCACGGTACTGGTTCACTATCGGTCAGTCAGGAGTATTTAGCCTTGGAGGATGGTCCCCCCATATTCAGACAAGGTTTCACGTGCCCCGCCCTACTCGACATCATCATATAAGCCCTTTCGTGTACAGGACTATCACCCACTATGGTTGCACTTCCCAGAGCATTCCACTAGAACTTATATGACTTAATGGGCTTCTCCCCGTTCGCTCGCCGCTACTGAGGGAATCTCAATTGATTTCTTTTCCTAAGGGTACTGAGATGTTTCACTTCCCCTCGTTCGCCTCGTATGACTATGTATTCATCATACGATACCTGCCTTATGACAGGCGGGTTTCCCCATTCAGAAATCTCCGGATCACAGGATATTTGCCGCCTCCCCGGAGCTTATCGCAGGCTATTACGTCTTTCATCGCCTCTGACTGCCAAGGCATCCACCACATGCACTTAATTACTTGACTATACAACCCCAAACAGTCGT
>NZ_MVON01000061.1:0-3379 GCF_002018925.1 Acinetobacter sp. MF4642 | reverse complement strand
GCCCAAGTAGAAGGATAATCTTTTTCAGATTCAATTAGTAATTGAACCGCTCTTTCTCTGATTTCAGGGGTATATTTTAATTTTGTCATCGGCATAGTCTCTCAGAATATTGACTCTCCGACAAACCTGGTACGGTTCAACAACCAAATCTCCACCAACTTCTCTAAAAACCAAACCATTTTCTTTACCAAAAAACAAATCAAAAAAATCGTCTTTGTAATTTTTTATATAAATTTCATTATAAATGTATGTAAAAATCATCAAAAAAATATTAAAAATAATAATAAAAACAATTACATTAAGAAAAATACTATTATTAAAGACCATTTCTTTTATTACTGATAAAACCTCATTCATAAACAAACCCTTTAATCACACACCAGTATATTTTCTAGCAATCGTTGTTCCACCATAGCTACCCGCAAAACCAGACCCAACACCTAATAATACAGCACCAATTCCAGCACCTACTACTCTGCCAAGTAAAATTGATGTCCCACCTGTTGTAGGCGCTAATATTAAGCCAATTTTTGCCCCAGCTATAGTCCCCCCATACAGTCCAAAATTTCCTAATAACATGTTTCCACTGATATTATAAGTTTTACTGGTTTCACTTTAACGATATACGCTTCATGCTTTATAGTTTGTAGTATTTAATCTTCTTAATTTTTATAAAAATAGGTTATCTTGTTACAAAAAAACAAACAATAAACCTTCTAATTAATTGTTATATATAAAAATTTAAATTAAAATTCATTGTTATCTATGTTCCATTAAAGTTTAAAATTTCTATGAAAAATCTTTTGGTTCTTGCATCACTTATCTTCTTGATTTCATGTGGTAGTACAAAACAAGAGCACGCTACAAATACGAAGAACTCAAATTCAGAAACAGTATATATTTATGATCAAGAAACAAACAAAAAGCTAAAACAAGCAGAAAATTTCATCAATAATGACCAATATGATAAAGCTTTTCCAATTTTATTCGAGTTAGCGAAACAAGGGAATCCAACCGCTCAAAATGATATTGGTGCAAGTTATCAATATGGATTTAATGGTGAAACTGATGAAGCAAAAGCTATTCATTGGTATACATTAGCAGCTAAACAAAACCATGCCCCATCAATACATAACTTAGGCTTAATAGCATTTAACAGTGCAAAAAATGAGCATGACTATCAAAAAGCATTAACCCTTTTTGAAAAAGCAGCTAAGCTTGGTTCTTATGAAGCTATTAATTATATTGGTATATATTATGAAAATGGGATCATCTTTCCACAAGATTCAACAAAAGCTTTAGAAAAGTTTCTACTTTCTGCAGATCATGGTAGTGCTGCCGGTCAGTTTAATGTAGGACAAGTATACTATTATGGTAGAGGAGTTAAGCAAGATTACAAACAAGCATTTGATTGGTATACGAGATCTTCAAATCAAAATTATAGTGCCTCTGCAATTAAATTAGCCATTCTTTATAGAAATGGTAAAGGGACAGAAAAAAATATTGATAAAGCAATAGAGTTATTAAAACCATATGCAGAACAGGGTTATGATCTTGCACAATACAATATTTCTCTTTGCTATAAAGATAAAAACGAACTAGGAAAATCTATATACTGGCTAGACCAGTATAAGAAAAATCCCAATAAGAACGATTAAATCACTTTTTAACCTTTCTATTATAAATAAATAAAGGAATTACAATTGAGGCTCCAACTTGATGATCAATACTTGGGGTCTTTATACTCTTTTTCCCTATATTTATCTGCCCCACACCACCAACCCCATCAATATCTTTATCCTCTCCAGTTTCATAATCTTTTGTCTTAGATTTTACATTTACAACTCCCACATTATAAGCTCCTAAGTTAACACTGTTTGTTAGACTATATCCTGCTCCAGTCAATTCCGAAACATGTTTCGCATTAGTCTTAATATTACTTCCTGCAAGAGAAAATCCAATATCATCACTTAATTTTTTTACATTTCCATCATGCAAATTTATCGCATTTTTATCAATACTTATAGAATCTTCAACAGCATAGTATAGCATCCAGCTACCACGAGCATCATAGGCAACCCCTATTTCTAAAGAAGCCCCTAGTATCTCCCACAACTGTGCTCCAATAGTTACAGAAATTTGTCGGGTATAATCTCCCTCAACCTTAGTAACTGGGAATAAACCTTCAGTATATAATTTACTTAATATCAGCTTCTGATTACTTAGGCCTAAAAACTTTGCAGAATGATTTATTAGCTTTAGTCTTTGACCAGAATAAAGACTATACGCATCAATTATTTTATTATCTTTTTTAATTCTTTCTGCGTTTAAATTATATTTTTTTGCGATACTTAATAAAGTCTCCCCAGCATTTACAATATAATCTATTTCAATAAAATAACCTTCTTTAGGAGCCGCGACTTGAAGCATCATTTCATTTGACGCACTAGAACTCCCAATAAATATTTTCTGACCTACTTTAATTTTATTTGCATCAGGAATGTTATTATTTCTCATAAGTAGAGAAATTTCTTTGTTATATTTTTTAGCTATACTTGCTAAATTTTCACCAGATTTCACCTGATGATAGTCACTTTCATAAGTTTTAGATTGCCCTTTTACTTCTGTTGTAACCAAAATCTTCATTAAACTTAATGGTAGTGTTAATGTTGCTCCATTGAGGAAATAATCTTTCTCAATATTCTGCTGATAAATTTGTGTGAAGCTCTTATATTTTGTTGGTCCATCTTTTACAAAAACTCTTAATATACCTTTTTTAGAATGTGTATATAAAGTTTTTATTACCTTTCCTGTCTTTGTAGTTTGATCTTTATCTAAAATCCTAGTTGTAGTAGGAAACACAAGACTTTGAAAAGTCACTTTATAGTCTAAGTTCGGAATTTCTTCGTCAACATTTTTATATGTAAGGCGTAATCTAAATGCAATATTCGACATTATTTATACCAACTATTCTTTGCTATCTGTTTCATTTTTAATATAGCCAATAACTGGCTCATCTATATCAATAAAGACTTCTAAAGGCTCTGCAACTTCTGAATAAATCCTATTAGTCCGACCTCTTTCATCTAGTACACCTTCCAAATAAATTCCATCTTTTTTGCGGACACGATAAGAACTTTTTAAATAATCTGAATGAAGCCCAAGACTAGAAAAATCAAGACGATGGCTAAATTTTTTAACTTCAGCAAAAACTGGTTCTTTTAATATTGGTAAAGACATATTAACTTTACTCCCACCCAAAAACTGATGCTGCCCCGCTTTGACCTCAAACTTTCCAGCAGTGGTCGGTAATACCCCTGCACCACTAATCTCAATTTGACTACCACCAGCAGTTAGCACGATTTTCTTATTGGCCTTA
>NZ_MVON01000060.1:0-3817 GCF_002018925.1 Acinetobacter sp. MF4642 | reverse complement strand
CTCGATCGGTCACTTTACCTAGGCAAAAAGGTTCCATTTTTGCCCATTGGGCATCAGTAAGTATGTATCTATCCATAGTACTATTATAAATTAATCAGTAGCCTTTGTTAATTCTCAACAAGCCCTAGAATAAAAAAATGAGAGGAGCAGAAAATGGAAGTTGTTGGCTATTTAAATCACGCAGATTTACTCTTGGAAGATGAAAATGGTGTGGCCGTAATTGGCGGTGGTCATTATGTCCTTAGCTTGGGTGACCATGTATACTTCAAACACGCACTTGACCATGAACCTACACGAATTTCAGTACAAATTTCTTTTGCAAGCTCTGCACATCAAAATTTACATGAGGACGAAATTCAGATGAAATTTGAAGGCTGTCGTGAAAGTTTCAAACAATATATTCAAGCGACAACGGTACACTAAGGTTGAATATTTATATTGCGTAAAAAGAGGCAACATAGGTTGCCTTTTTTGTTTTTAAATGGCAGTTCAAAGTTAATGTGAAACAATTCCAAACGATCTGACTATATTGCTGTTTTTATGTCCAATCGATATGAACATCATTTAGTTAGAAAATAATGGGCATCACGAAGAAACACTTGAAGCGCATTAACTTTTAACTGGAATTTTAGTAAAATTAAGCAGTCCATATTATTTGCGTAGCTTTATTTAAAGCAGGAATACGTAAATAATTTTTTAAAAAAGAGGAATAACACCGTGCTAGAAGCTTACCGCCAACACGTTGCAGAACGTGCCGCACTCGGAGTCCCACCGAAGCCACTTGATGATGCTCAAACAGCTGCATTAGTTGAATTATTAAAAAACCCACCAGCTGGCGAAGAAGCATTTTTAGTTGATTTACTAGAAAACCGTGTTCCAGCGGGTGTTGACCAAGCTGCATATGTTAAAGCTGCATTCTTAGCTGCTTTGGCTAAAGGCGAAGCGACTTCTCCACTAATTTCTAAAGAACGTGCGGTTTACTTACTAGGCACTATGCTTGGTGGTTATAACGTTGCTCCTTTAGTTGCTCTTCTTGACGATGCAGCACTTGCAGAATTAGCGGCTGAAGCGCTTAAGAAAACACTTCTAGTATTTGATGCATTCCATGACGTTGCTGATAAAGCAAAAGCTGGTAACGCAAATGCTCAAGCAGTTATGCAGTCTTGGGCTGACGCTGAATGGTTCACTAGCCGTAAAGACGTTCCGACTGAAATCAAACTGACTGTTTTCAAAGTAACTGGCGAAACCAACACTGACGACTTGTCACCTGCACAAGACGCTTGGAGCCGTCCAGACATTCCATTGCACGCAAATGCAATGTTGAAAAACGTACGTGACGGAATCAATCCAGAAGTTCCTGGTGAAGTGGGTCCACTTAACCAGATTAAAGAACTGATCGCGAAAGGCAACCAGGTTGCTTACGTGGGTGACGTTGTTGGTACAGGTTCATCTCGTAAATCTGCAACTAACTCTGTACTTTGGTTCTTCGGTGACGACATCCCGCACATCCCGAACAAAAAAGACGGTGGTTACTGCCTAGGTTCTAAAATCGCTCCGATTTTCTTCAACACCATGGAAGATGCGGGTGCATTACCGATCGAGATCGATGTTGCCAACATGAACATGGGCGACGAAATCGTTCTTAAGATCGATCACGCTTCTGCTAAAGTAACTGCGTTCAAAGACGGCGCGCAAATCGCTGAAGCTGAACTTAAAACTCCAGTACTTCTTGACGAAGTTCGTGCTGGTG
The DNA here is from genome assembly GCF_002018925.1 of Acinetobacter sp. MF4642. NCBI lineage: Bacteria > Pseudomonadati > Pseudomonadota > Gammaproteobacteria > Moraxellales > Moraxellaceae > Acinetobacter > Acinetobacter sp. MF4642. Next base: position 2,067 of record NZ_MVON01000060.1, on the reverse strand, counting down.
GTCGTATTAACCTGATCGTAGGTCGTGGTTTGACGACTAAGGCTCGTGAAGCTTTAGGTCTTCCAGTATCTACAATGTTCCGTACTCCGGTTCAGCCTGCTGCAACTGGTAAAGGTTTCACTCAAGCTCAGAAGATGGTTGGTCGCGCTTGTGGTCTTCCTGAAGGTCAAGGTGTACTTCCAGGTACTTACTGTGAACCTAAGATGACTACTGTTGGTTCGCAAGATACAACAGGTCCAATGACTCGTGACGAATTGAAAGACTTGGCTTGCCTAGGTTTCTCTGCTGACCTTGTTATGCAATCTTTCTGTCATACAGCTGCTTATCCAAAACCAGTTGACGTTCAAATGCAACACTCGCTTCCTGATTTCATCATGAACCGTGGTGGTGTGTCTTTACGCCCAGGTGACGGTATTATTCACTCTTGGTTAAACCGTATGCTTCTTCCGGATACCGTTGGTACTGGTGGTGACTCGCATACACGTTTCCCAATCGGTATTTCATTCCCGGCGGGTTCTGGTCTTGTAGCGTTCGCTGCAGCAACTGGTGTTATGCCACTAGATATGCCTGAATCTGTACTTGTGAAGTTCAAGGGTAAAATGCAGCCTGGTATCACGCTACGTGACCTTGTACATGCAATTCCTTACTACGCAATTAAGGAAGGTGACTTAACTGTAGAGAAGAAAGGTAAGAAAAACATCTTCTCTGGTCGTATCCTTGAGATCGACTTAACAGAAATGGAAACTGACCTGACTGTTGAGCAAGCATTCGAACTTTCTGATGCTTCTGCTGAACGTTCAGCTGCTGGTTGTTCTATTACGCTTTCTGAAGAGAAAGTTGCTGAATACCTTCGTTCAAACATCACCATGTTGAAGTGGATGATTTCTGAAGGTTATGGCGATGCGCGTACTATGGCTCGTCGTGTTGAGAACATGGAAAAATGGTTGGCTAACCCAAGCCTGATCAAAGCGGATGCTGATGCTGAATACACCAAAGTGTATGAAATTGATCTTGCAGACATCAAAGAACCTATTCTTTGCTGCCCGAACGATCCAGATGATGCAAAACTTCTTTCTGATGTTCAAGGCGCGAAAATTGACGAAGTATTCGTTGGTTCTTGTATGACGAACATCGGTCACTTCCGTGCGACTGGTAAATTGTTAGAGAAAGTTCCTGGTGGTGCGTTGTCAACTCGTTTGTGGATTGCTCCACCTACGCGTATGGACGAACATCAGTTGATGGAAGAAGGTTTCTATAACATTTATGGTAAAGCTGGCGCGCGTACTGAAATGCCAGGTTGTTCATTATGTATGGGTAACCAAGCACGTGTAGCGCCGAACACGACTTGTGTATCGACTTCTACTCGTAACTTCCCGAACCGTTTAGGTCAAGGTGCTAACGTTTACTTAGCTTCTGCTGAACTTGCTTCTGTTGCTGCTGTATTGGGTAAATTGCCTTCTCCAGAAGAATACCAACAGTACGCAGCTCAAATTGACAGCATGTCAGCTGACATCTATCAATACTTAAGCTTTGACAAGATGAGCGAATATACTAACGCTGCTAAAGACGTTGATACGAAGAAAATTGCTGCTGCTCAATTAACTTAATTGTTGATTAAAAAGTAGTTTAGAATAAGGGCTGATTTATCAGTCCTTATTTTTTTATGAAAAATTATTACGAAGAAAAATTTGATTCATTATTTACAGAATTTGATCCAAAAAAAGCATTAGAAAAAATAGTCGAAGACTTACTATATAAATGTTCACAACCAAAATATTTTGATTATAAAAATAAATTTGATATGTTTTGGCAGTCAAATTTTATTAAGCTACTTACAGTTGATGAGGTTAGGAGTGAGAATTATATTTTGGCTCTAAGTCAGTATATTCGATATACAATTACGGATAAAAATATTTGTATAAATTATCTAAAACTTGATAGGCTTTGTTGCACAAAGATTTGAAATGCAAAGCGCCCCTAATTGAGCCAAATTTAAGGCGTAACTTGGGTAAGTGGTCGACCTAATTCCGTAAATCTGTTAAGGACTGCTACACGTGCATGGATTTC
>NZ_MVON01000059.1:0-3963 GCF_002018925.1 Acinetobacter sp. MF4642 | reverse complement strand
CCTGCCGCCAGCGTTCAATCTGAGCCATGATCAAACTCTTCAGTTAAAAATCATTAGTAGCTTATGGCTACAAATCTTGGCTCATCAATTTTCTGACAAATATTTCTCAAATAAACTTCGAGTAATTTTTACCATCAATCAATGAAATATTTTCGATCGATCAATCAGTAAAAATCCACACAAGTTGTTCTTCATAATCTCTTAATGATCTTTCTAACACCTCGTCAGTGCTAGAAGCTGGACTCAATATACTCAACAACTCAGCACTTCGTGCTTCGTTCGTTTCCGTCTATCTCGTCGGTATGGGTGCATTCTAGAGGATTTCTAAAGCTTTGCAACCCCCAAATTCACTTATTTGAAACGGGCGTTGGTTTTTTCTACAAAACTTAAGAAAAACCGTATTTTTCATCTATTTTTTGATCATATTTATAATTTTTTCTCTTATTTCTTTCAACATGAGCCTTTCATTTCCAATCTTTAAAAGTCTTTTAAGCTTAAAATTTAAGCCTTAATATTTATTTTTTCTTTCAGGATGAGTCTTATCAATCTTCTAGCAACATTTTCGGACTTAAAATCACTCTGTATTTCTTTCATCTCTGTATTTTTAATAAATCATCTTTCTAAAGACATAGTTCTTTTATATTTAATACACGCCTAAGCTATAAAACTGCCACATCGCTATAAAAGCACCTAATATTTAGTAAGAATGGAGTGCTTAGTCTGTTTTTATTTCATTTGCATAATAGCAAGGCTCTCTTCTATCCACATCTCAATCAAAATAATTCAAGACAGAGCTGAAATAACAGCTACGATAAAGCTTGATGATACGAAGCATCTGGATATAAGTAGAAAACGCAGTGCTATACACCTGTAAAGGTGATGACCAGCTTTATTTAAAAGTCTGTTGCACCTAACTTTTATGACAACTCGTTATTTGTCTGCGAGAAACTGATTTTAAAAAACTAAATTTTTGCCAATAAAAAAGGAAGAGATCTCTCCCAAAACCTCTTCCTCGGAGTTAGATCGTTATCTGATCCATAGATGTCATTATTATAGTTATCTTAAAAAAAGCCCCTTGGGGAAGAGACTTGAAAACTGTGGAGAGTTATTCTTATTGACCCTTCTAGCGATGTTAAAAACATTGACTAGACGTTGAAATCATATACACACTCATTTTAAATTGCAATATTTTTGGAAAAAATTAAGCATTGTTTTTATAAGGTTTTTTTTGAATTTTCTTATTTGATTTTTTTATAAAGATTAAAAAATTAAAAGCAGACCGAAGCCTGCTTTTATATCAATAACTTAAAGCATATATATGTACTGACTTAGTCAGTAAAAGTGACTTTCGCAATGGCTTTTTTACCCGACTGGATAATTAAAGTGACATTTTCTTTAACAGAGAAACTCATATCGACCACGTTCCAATCGACTTTGACCGCACCACGAGCCACGGCATCTTTTGCTGCTGCTGCATTTGGGTTTAAGCCCGCTACGCGAAGAATCGTTGCAATAAACAACTCGCCACCAAATTCAGCGCGTGAAATCGTCACTTCAGGTGTCCCTTCGGGTAGTTCACCCTCAGTAATCAGATTACCTGCACCTTTATGTGCATTTTCTGCAGCTTCTGCACCGTGGAAACGCTCTACCAACTCAAGTGCTAGAATTTTCTTCACTTCTTGTGGATTACGCCCTTCAGCAATTTCGTTTAGCAGGACTTTAATGTCTTCAACGGATTTAAAACTGAGTAAATCGAAATAGCGTTCAATTAAAGCATCTGGCATCGAAAGGACTTTTTGATACATCGCTCCTGGTGCATCAAATACCCCAATATAGTTACCCAAAGACTTAGACATTTTGTTCACACCGTCTAAACCTTCAAGGATTGGTACAGTAATGCAGACTTGTGCTTCTTGATCATAACGACCCTGAAGTGTACGCCCCATCAATAAGTTAAAGGTTTGGTCTGTACCGCCTAACTCAACATCCGCCTCAAGGGCAATCGAGTCATAGCCTTGAACCAATGGATACAAAAACTCATGAATTGCGATTGGTTGATGGTTGTTATAACGCTTGGTGAAATCATCACGCTCAAGCATACGTGCAACCGTTTGCTGTGATGCCAACTGAATTAAATCAGCCGCAGTTTTGGTGGCAAACCATTCTGAGTTAAAACGCACTTTAGTCTTGTTCGGATCAAGAATTTTAAACACCTGTTCTTGATACGTTTTTGCATTTTCAAGCACTTGCTCACGCGACAATGGTGGGCGTGTTGCACTTTTTCCAGTCGGGTCACCGATCATCGCGGTATAATCCCCAATCAGGAAAGTCACGTCATGACCCAAGTCTTGGAAAGTTTTCAATTTATTAATTAAAACCGTATGCCCCAAGTGCAAGTCAGGCGCAGTCGGGTCAAAGCCCGCTTTAATTTTTAAAGGACGATTTTCTTTTAATTTCTTCAGAAGATCTTCTTCAGAAATAATTTCATGCGTGCCTCGTTGAATGAGAGCAAGTTGTTCTTCAGCCGGCAGGAAATTTGACATCACAAAACCCAAACACATCAGTTATTCAATTTGTGCGATATACTAACACTTTTTCAGCACATTGCAGGCTTTAGAATAATCATGACAGCGATCTATATTGGGGTAATGACTGGCACCAGCATGGATGGTGTTGATATTGTTGCTGCTTCTTTTGATCCATTGCAGCTTCACGCCACCCTTACTCTTTCTTTCGACCCAGATTTACGCGATGAACTGATGGCACTCACTTTGCCCGGTGACAACGAAATCGACCGTATGGGTAAGGCAGATGTGGCTTTAGCAAAGATGATTGGCGAAGGCATCAATCAACTGATTGAACAAAGTCATTTAGATCGTAGTCAAATCAAAGCGATTGGCTCACATGGACAAACCATTCGCCATCGCCCAGAGCACGGTTTTACCCTGCAAATTGGTGACCCAAACATCATCACTGAAATCACCCAAATTCCTGTGATTTCAGATTTTCGACGTCGTGATATGGCCGCAGGTGGCCAAGGTGCCCCGCTGGTTCCTGCTTTTCACCAAGATATGTTTCAACATGAAAGTATTCATCGCGTCATCTTAAACCTAGGCGGCATCGCCAATGTCAGTATGTTGCCCGCAGGCCAACCTGATCAGGTTTACGGTTTTGATACAGGCCCAGCCAACATTTTAATGGATGCATGGTGTGAACGTTTTACTGGACAGCCCTACGATGAAAATGGCAATTGGGCAGCCTACGGCCATCCGATTCGCAGCCTGCTCGATCGGCTCCAAGCACATGAGTATTTTTCTAAAGAACCACCGAAAAGTACTGGCCGTGAAGACTTCAACCTCGAATGGTTAGATGAACAAATTGCCGACTGGCGCAATGACCTTGAATACGACGAGCTTGAAGACAGTCCTGAAAATATTCAGGCTACATTAATGAAGCTCACCACGCGCGCCATTAAAAAAGCCATCTATCGCTCCGATATGGATACGGGTGAAGTCTACGTCTGTGGTGGTGGTGCCTATAATTCACACCTTTTAGAACAGTTACGTTGGCGCTTACGTAAACATAATTGGTCTGTACAAACCACCTCCGCGATTGGCTTAGCCCCAACTAGGGTGGAGGCGACTGCCTTTGCTTGGTTGGCTATGCGCTTTATCCATCAACTCAGCGGCAACTTACCGACAGTGACAGGCGCACAAGGTAACCGTATTCTCGGAACGATTACCGAGGTTTAAACATCAAAATGCTTCTGGTCTTTTAGACGCAACCCAAGCAAATCAAAAAAACCAGTCAGGTGAATAACCGACTGGCTTTTTCTTTAGGGTCTGTTGAGAATTACCGAGAGTTAATTAAACTCGCGCACAGTTGAATCATGGCTTCAAAACTCGTATCTGTTTTACAACTACGCATCGCTATACGTTTAAATTCTTTTAACTTACAGAAATA
>NZ_MVON01000058.1:0-4104 GCF_002018925.1 Acinetobacter sp. MF4642 | reverse complement strand
GATAATCTTTTTCAGATTCAATCAATAATTGAACCGCTCTTTCTCTGATTTCAGGGGTATATTTTAATTTTGTCATCGGGATAGTCTCTCAGAATATTGACTCTCCGACAAACCCGGTACGGTTCAACTTATTTTTGGCTGTTGGCCAACCTCATATTTTAGTTCAGCAATAATTTTTTCGATTTCAGATTGAAGGATACGTCTGTTACGTGATTTTGGTTTTTTAGGTTTCTTTAATCCGAAAAATGGATTCTCTTTTAATAAAAATAATTCTTTTTGAGCGAATGTGAATACCGCGCTGTAGAGAGAGATTTCTTTGAGCACAGTGCCATCAGATACTTCAGATTGTCTTTTTTACGCCAGTGCGTTAGATCCTGTGCAGTAATTTCAGTAATGTCTTTTGCAGCTAATCCAGCAAACCTTTTTTCAAATGAATCCAGCTGCTCCCGAATATACTTTTTTGATTTAGCATCCCTTCCATGTGATTTGTAATACATATTGAATAAATCATGAAAAGTCGTGACAGTCTTTTTCTTGGCTTCTATTTCTTCTTTAGATGTTGAGTTTGAATCAATGAGCTTATTCATTGCCCAATGTAAACATTCCTGCTCGGTGTCTCTTGTGCAATACTCTCTTTTGCCATGGACCATAATTGATACAGACCAGTTACTTCCACGCTGCCTAGGCTTGGGTAATTTCATACTTGCTCACCATGTTTGTAAAGTTATGTAAAAAATGAGCACAACGTTTTATTTAAAGCGTTCTGACCCGATTTTTGACACAAATCCTGACACAATGATGACACAAAACGAGCTTTATTTGCGATATTTAATACAGCAAGTAAAGCAAGCGCTGCACCAAGCAGGCATTAAAAAAGGCCTATAAGCTACTGTTTTCGCTTATAAACCTTTGATAAATATATGGTAGGTATATCCAGACTCGAACTGGAGACCTCTACGATGTCAAGATGAAGTCAAAACCCGATATAAGCCTTTAGAATATAACAATTTCATTGCTTATTTTTGAGCGTATTTTAGTCACTTTCTTACCAAACTAGACCCAATAAAATCAATAATTTAGAGCATCATTTCTCTACAACTTTTTTGGGCTTTTGCATCAAATTGCTCATAGGTATTTTGTCTTAAAAGTTGGCTTGCAGTCTTCGAACATTAGATATAAAAAACCGCCCTTTCAGGCGGTCATTTTCACTTCAATAAGTTGTACCTTTGGTGCGGAAAGGTCTTTATCTCGAACATATGTTGGTAGTCATAAGCTGGCAATTCTACATTGTACTTTTTACATAGATCCGATATGGCATAGGTCATATAAAACTTATTGTCATGCAACATAGATATCAGTAATGGATAGAGTTTATGTTAATTATTTTGAATATAAGACCATTATGCCTCCAATAACGAGCCATAAAATGCCAAAAATCCATTTTATGTTAGAGATATATAACCATGATTTATAATTTTTAAAGAAATTTTCTACTTTTCTATCTGAGATAGATGAAAATAAAATTGGAGGATTCGGGAAAATAGCTTCTCGTTTCAGTATTACTCTTTCCCGTAAAAAACCAATTTGTATGACGAGCGGTAAAAAACTTAAAACCATATAGTTACCCAAGTCAATTTTCTTAAAATAATTTTCATTATCAAAGGCTAATTTACATATTTTTGATAAATTTCTTTTGATATAACTCCGCTCAATCAACATAGCTATAAAATAAAGTAGTAAGAGCAAAATGGTTGATATATGCCCAAAATGATAAAAAAAGTTTTCGCTGTCATTCATAATATTCATTTACCTGATCTGCTACATACGTTCCCGAGGTCTCCCCAATAGATTTTCCTACTTCCCCGCCTACGTAGCCTCCTATTCCAACGGCTAATCCAATAACTACTAATCCTATACCACCAGTACCTACTCCAATTATTAAACCGACTACCGCACCAGCAGCATATCCTCCCAATGATGCTCCACCGGCACTACCTGCAATCTTTAAAGGTTCTACAATTGAAGCTTTTCTGAGTTCATCATTGTCACCTGACTCATATGCTTTATGAATAGTTAATCCCGCTTCTACGGCATCCATCCCTAAAAAAAGCCAGCCACCTGCTTTGACGGTTTTACTAACTTTTCCTGCATCATTAATATTATTTAGATATCCATCTAAACCGCCTTTATAGTTTTGTCCACGAACAAATGCTGTTTGGTGTAAGTGGCGACGAAGATTCGGAGTTTTTATACCTGTATCGAAATGAAAAATCCTACGAGAATAAGCATTGTCAAAATCTTTAAATAGTTTCTCATTTGCTCTTTTAAATTCAGCGAATTTTTTAGGGTTAGCTAATCTACTATTCTTCGCTCTTTCTACATTCAATTGATTAAGAATTGCACCGTAGTTTTTTAGTACTCGCTCTTTAGACGAATCTGCTAAATTAAAAGCACCATCTAAAGTGGATTTTATTGCTGATCCATTTATGTTATCTGCATATTTCTCAGTGAAGTCCATATCTTCTTCAGCTAATTTTGTTAAACCAGCGTAAGGATCATGAAGTGCATCAAAGAAAAACTCATAATATTCGGCGAAAAATTCAGCATCAAATTTAGGATCTTTAGTAAGGGTATCTAACTTTTTTTGAGCCTCTTTAGCTTGCTGCTTATACTTATCTAATCTTTTACCCTTAGTTACGTTTGATAGAATTACTACTTGCCCTGGATTTAAATATCTCATTGAAGCAAGAGTCCCTAAATGAGTATTATTCTTTTGAAGAATTTCCCAGTCTGATGGTGTTAAAGGGGCTTTAAAAACTTTACCTACTAGTTCTAATACAGTCTGTTTACTTTTCACCAAATACCATGCTGCTTCATCATCCTTGATATACACATCTTGAATATTTTCAGTAGCTTTTTTAGTTAATGCTTTAGTTAACTTTATTTTAAATAAGCTCCAATTATTCTTACCAGGATATGGCTTGGCCGAAATCGTTTGGATTACCTCTCCACGAAGATAAATCTCATAAGTCAAGGTCGTATTTAAATTGTAAATTTCATACAATTTTGTAAACCCTTTATCATCAAAATTACCTAAATCTGATAAAGTGATCTTCTTACTCTGATTATTTTTAACAATAAACTTGTATTTCAGGTCTTTTAGCTTTAGTGGACTATCAACTTTTAGCTCTAATTTAGAATAATGCATATTCTTGTCCTAATTTTCTGATGTTCCACCATCTTCGGCTTCTTCAATTTCAGTATTTAACACTCTTGTAACAATAGTTTTTTGTGTTGATGTAGTTTTTAATTTCATAAGTCCATCTTTGTTTGTTACACCTTTTTGAACATTTCCATCTTCATCGATTAATAAATATGGCTTATTACCCAATACTTCATTATCTTGATTTTTAACAAGATACTGCAAAATATAAGGGTTCTCTTTATCAGGTAGATATGGGACATCATAATCAACATCTGCCCCACTTTTGAATAAATGTTGGCCTGCTTTGGCTTCAAACTTTGCAGGCGTAATAATTTTAATACCATCCTTATTGAGGATAATTTGAGAACCACCAGCCATAGGTTTACCTATTTTTTTTCAATTGTAATAAATAATCCAAAATTGGATTAATATAAAAATATAATGATTCAGTGCCTCAGACTAAAAATGACATTCATTGTAGCCATCCAATTAAATGATAGCATCGTTATTACAGCAGACAATAAACATATTGTAATCAATGACATTAGTGAAAGCTGTGAGAAAATAGAAAAGACGGCAAAAATCCATTCTTGGAATGATGGGGTTATCACAGGTACAGGTGAAAGTTGTGTCATTCACAGAACAATTGAGTTATTTAAAAAGTTAGCACTATCAGATATCACGAAACTTCCCCAATGCCTCGATATATCTAGACAATTTAGAGAGCTAGAAATTGGGAAAAGTTATGAACCGTACCGGGTTTGTCGGAGGCTTTTTATTTAAGTTAGGCCACCTGACCTAACGGGTTAATCTTATCATAGTACATTGCTTCAAACTCAAAAGGCGATACATAACCCAGTGCACTGTGTACACGCTTTTTATTGAACCAATATACCCAG
>NZ_MVON01000057.1:0-5383 GCF_002018925.1 Acinetobacter sp. MF4642 | reverse complement strand
GCAATATTTCCGCGACTCATGAGTGCTCGGTTATATGCGGGCCAATTGGTTGTGCGGTAGATTTTGTGTGTAGGCTTCTTCATTTGAAAATTATATCGCTGAAAAACCCTTTACAGATAGGTTTGTGCAACAAAGCCCTTATTAACTGGTGTAGACCCGCAGCAGATCAGCGAGTGGTATCTGGCAGTCTATGCCGATGCCTATGAATGGGTAGAACTACCGAACACGCTGGGTATGGTGATGCATGCCGATAGCGGCTTGATGGCCAGCAAACCCTATGCTGCCTCGGGCAATTACATCCATAAGATGTCCGATTACTGTAAGCACTGTAGCTACAATGTCAAAACTCGCACCGAGCTAGATAGCTGTCCGTTCAATAGCCTGTACTGGTATTTTATGATCCGGAATGAGGCGAAATTTCGTACTCATCCACGTATGGGCATGATCTATCGACAGCTAGATAAACTTAAAGATCGGCAGCAGATTATCAGCCATGCCCAGCAACTTCTTAGCCAGATCAATGAGTTATAAACGATGAAAAAACAGCATCTCCCTGAAAAAATCTGTATCCACTGTTTGCTCCCTTTTACTTGGCGCAAGAAATGGTACCGCTGCTGGGAGGAAGTACAATATTGTTCTGAACGATGTAAACGTGAGTCCAGACGGTAATCAAAATCAAACACTTAGAAACGCTTGTATTGGCGTGAACAATAGGCCCGTATCACATCAGGTAAACGCAGCTGCAGATGCTTGGTTTTTCGGCCTGTCACACGTGCACGCCACATTTTAAAGCTACTGGGTTTCATATTTTGCCGCATCAAGCGGATCACTGCCGCTTCGTTCAAACCAAACTCACATTGAATGGCTTCAAATGGGGTTCGATCCTCCCAGGCCATTTCGATAATTCTGGATAAGTCTTCTTCAGAAAATTGATTCATGCCATTCTCATTTTAATTACTATCAAGCTTCAATAAGTTCTATCAACTCATTTAAATAACTTGAGTCAACTTTAATTCAACTAAAAGCATAATAATACGATCATGAATTTTTTGTGATTTTCTCTAGTTTACGGACTAAACACAAATAATAGGGCTAGTTAGACTAGCCCTTTTAAATCTTAGTTGCCTCTATAAGTCGAATATCCATAAGGACTTAGAAGTAGAGGAATATGATAATGGCTGACACTTCCATCTACCTTAAAAATTACAGGAACTTCAGGAAAGAAGGTATCTTGCTTATTTTTTTTAAACCAGTCCTCGGTTTTAAAGGTAACTTTATAAATACCAGCTTCAAGCTTCTGATTTTCAGGGAACAATCCAGTAATACGGCCATTAGGGCCAGTATATTGCTGATTTAATTTCACCCATTTATTCCCGGTACTTTTTTCGAGTACCACCTCGACTTGAGCGGAAGGCAGACCATTTTCTAGATTCAACACATGCACACTTAAGGGGTTAGTTTGTGCAAAAGTCATTGAGGTCAACAATAGTGTTGAGAGTGGCAATAATTTTTTAAACATGATGGATTCCTTAAGGATTGAAAATAGACTTAACAGCTGTTTCAGCGCAGTAATGGTCATTTTTTGCGCCCCCTGCTCCGGCAACGCCAATGGCGCCGACCACTTGACTCTCATAACGCACAGGTACGCCGCCACCTAACAATAGTAAATTTGATAAAGTGGTTAAATTTTTTGCATCCTTATTTTCATGGGCATTTTGACTTAACAACATGGTCGCCATTTTGGTGGATAAAGCGGTATAGGCTTTCTTTTCGGCTGCGCCTAAATTATGTGGCCCGACAGTTTCATGTCTCTTTGAAATCAAGGTATTTCCTCCTCGATCTACCACCACCACGGCAATATTATGCTGAATTTTTTGACATACGGTCACAGCAGCATCAATAAGAGTTTGTGCTGTCTGAGAATCAAGTGAATAAACTTGATTCAATTGAACGGATTGTGCAAAAGTACTGCTACTCATCAGCATTACTGTTGCAATAAGCCCTTTGAGTTTGTTCATCATGATTGCCCTGAATTAAGTTTTAAAAATCTTATACAATCTGAATGATTTGGATGATGACAATCACATTACAAAGTTGTCATCTTCAAAATGAGCCTGGACAAAATGTGTATTCTAATTATCGAAGATGAAGTGAAAATCGCCTCATATCTAGTTAAAGGGTTAAATGAATCTGGCTATGAGGCGCAATGTGTCCATTCAGGGCTAGAAGGCTTGGAAAAGTTAAAAATGCATGCATATAGTCTAGTCATATTAGATGTGATGTTGCCCGATATAGATGGCTGGGCAGTCCTGAAAGTATTGCGACAATTTTCTAAGATTCCAGTAATTTTTCTTACCGCAAAAGACCAAGTGATTGATCGGGTCAAAGGTTTGGAACTAGGTGCCGATGATTATCTAGCCAAGCCTTTTTCTTATATTGAATTACTGGCCCGAATTAAAAGTCTACTTAGATGTCAGCAGTATGTAGAGGAAAATCAATTAGAAATTGCAAATTTAAAATTGGATTTAATCCATCATAAAGTCTGGCGTAACCAACAGCCTATAGAACTCAGTAAAAAAGAATTCAATCTTTTGCGCTTCTTACTTCGCCATCCGAATGAAATTATTACGCGCAGGCAAATAGCGTCTGAAGTCTGGCAGATCAATTTTGATACCGATACTAATTTTATTGATGTGGCTGTGCGGCGTTTACGCAGTAAAATTGATGAGGGACATGATATAAAGTTAATTCATACTGTTCGCGGTTTGGGCTATAAAATTTCGGTAGACAAATAATGTTTAACCCCATTCGTTCGCTAGAACTACGATTAACACTACTGGCTACCACTTGTGCTGCGATGGTTCTGTGTACTGTGGCGTTGATGACTTATTTTGGCATCAACCAGATTCTAATTGCACAGCAAGATCGGGCTTTGATTGAACGTATTGAACGTCTGGAAATTTTATTGCAGGACAGTCGCAATATTGAGCAGATTATCGCGCAGCCGAAGCTGTATCAAAATATGCTCGGCAATCAGGACAATCTATTTGTATTGCTTAAAGGGAATCAGGCTCTGATCAACATTAATCCTCTTGGCATTCCACTGCCTGAATTTATCCACCAGCCTCAGATTCAATTCCGTGATTTATCAGCTTATGCTTATCCCACCCGTATTGCATGGAAAACTATTCAAATTAATCGACAACCCTATCTATTAATTGCAGGCAAGCAGTGGTCGGAACGTTTAGCGATTATCTCGCCTTTTAAAAAACGTCTTTTTATCTATGTGTTTAGCGGCATTTTAGCCATTTTCATACTTTGCGCGATTGCCAGCCGTTTCGGATTGAACGCATTAAGAACACTACGCAAACAAACTCATGCTATTAGTATTCACAAACTTGAACAGAGACTTAATCTGAATCATCCTCCTCAAGAGATCGAACAACTAGCCTCCGATATTAACGCCATGCTTGGCCGTATTGAACTAGGATATAGCCAACTGAATCGTTTTTCCGAAGACATTGCTCATGAATTCAGAACACCTTTGAATAATTTAATCGGGCAAACCGAAATTTTACTCATGAGTGAACGTAGTCCCGCACAGTATCAGGAACTCTTGATTTCCAACTTAGAGGACTATCAACGTTTAAAACGAATGATTGACAGCATGTTATTTCTAGCACGCGCAGATGCGCACAAAGTTTGCTTAAACAAACAGAAGATTCAACTTCAATCATTTATAGAAGATATATTCAGTATTTTCGAGTATCAAGCTGAAGAACAACACTGCAATTTTGTTTTAAGTCTTGAAGCGACTGAGCTATCGGCAGATCCTGAACTGTTACAACAGGCGCTGTATAATCTGATATCAAATGCGCTCGTTCATGGCGGCAATCACCGAACTATTTATGTGCTTAGCCACCGAAAGATCATTAATAATATGCAGATGATTACATTATCTGTGATCACCAGTGGTTTGGAAGTTGCCCCTGAGCATTTGCCTCATCTCTTTGAGCGTTTTTATCAGTGCAGTTCCAGCAGACAAAGCCCTCATCAAACGGGTGGTTTAGGACTATCGATTGTTGCATCCATTTTAACGCTTCATCAGGGAATGTATCAGGCAGTCAATAGCGCAGAAGGTATATGCTTTGAATTGTGTTTTCCTAAATAGTCTTAAATTTAAATGTATGTATTAGGACATCAGTAAAGTAAATATTTACGTTATATTAAAAAATTAATTTAGACTTTAATTTTTTCTTATGCATATACATTTTTTTATCAGCTTGTTCTGCTGCAAATAGTAAACCTTTATTTGGAACTCTCATTGAAAAACCAATAGCTATACTAATATCAGCCTCACAAAAAGCATCTAAAATTCTTTTTAAAAGCATTTCAGCCCCTACTGAGTTGTTTTCCATACTTAATATTACAAATTCATCTCCACCTAATCTAGCAATAATATCATTACTGCGCACTGTATTAACAAGCACCTTTGCTGCGCACTTTATTAAATGATCGCCAGCTGAATGCCCCAAACTATCATTAACTTGTTTCAAATCGTTTATATCGATAAAAAAGATTGCTGCTGGATGACCATACCGTTTACATCGCTCTTCTTCCTTTTCTAAGAATTCTTCCCAAGCTCTTCTATTGTATAAACCAGTCAAATCATCTTTAAATACTTTTTTTCTTAAACTTTTAAACTCATTAATATGCTTGAATTGACGTAATTCAGCTTGAAGTATTCTACTAAGTAAATCTCCTAATAATTCTATTATAGATATATCTTGACATATATTTTCAGATTTTGTTTGGGGGTGAATAGCACATAATGTTCCAAATAAGCTACCATCCTCATTAGTTATAGGTTGGCCAATATATGATTTAATACTTACCTGATTATTAATTGGTGCACTTGCATATAGTGCAATTTTTTCTGAGGCAGGAGCAATTTTTGGACCATTTCCTTTAACCATATGGCAACAAAATGAATCAGCCCATTTAAAAACTTGACCTGGTTTAATATGGTATCCATGGTCTTCTGTTTGTAATACTATCCAATCATCACCTTCTACCCGAGTAATCATACATAAGTCAAATCCAAACCTCTGATGTAAAAAATTTAAAATTTCTCTTCCTGCATCTTCAAAATTTTTAAACTTTTGTTTATTCATTAAAGTAGTCCTTGGTTGTATACTAGCCATCTTTCGGTGAAACTTTTGATCCTAAACATACATTCTTATATCAAAATTAAAAAATAGATCTCTTTCATAAATCAAAAAATGATCTACCTTTTGCTGATTATTTGTACCGAAGAATCTTAAATATTCATGCATAATTTGCAGATGAAATACGTCGATTCAAAAAATCTTTCTGAACCCCA
>NZ_MVON01000056.1:0-5533 GCF_002018925.1 Acinetobacter sp. MF4642 | reverse complement strand
TTGCTATAGACCACATTTAAGTTTAAATATGAACACCCCGAATCAGATGTATGAGCAAACTAAAACCGAGCTAATTGCTTAACTCGGTTTGAAGTGGAATACTGTCAATCTATTTCAGGACAAGACAGATTGACTATGCCGAAGTGTTTTCAGTTGTTAATTTCTTTTGTCCGATTGGAATTCGGCATGGCGCTTTTTCTTCTGGAACAATCCGTCGTAGCTGGATGGTGAGTAAACCATTTTCATAATTGGCCTCTTGTACTTCAATGTGTTCATCTAAACGTAAAGATAATTTAAATGAGCGCTGTGTGATGCCTTTATGCAAGAACTCAGCATGATTGTCTTTGGTCTGATCAGCATGTTGACCTGAAATATTAAGTACCTGATTCTCTAAATCGATCGCGAGCTCATCTTGGTTAAAACCAGTCGCAGCTACGACAATGCGGTAGTGATCATCACCGACTTTTTCAATATTGTACGCAGGATAATGTGGTGCTTCACTGAGCATTGCATGATCAAACAAATCGTTTAAACGGTCAAAACCGATACTACGACGGAATAATGGCATTAAGCTTAAATTACTCATTGATAAAACCTCCACTATTAGGAAAAGTGATATAAATAAGCAACCTATGCGACTCGATTAGCATGGTTGTCACAGCAATAATCGGTGTGGATGTTTGCTGTACTTTTAATATTTGGATGCTCTATGAAATTTCAAGATTAAAAAATAAGATTTTTTTTAAACATTCTCTTTGGTTGATAATTATTCTATTTATATGAAGTTAGTCATGCATATTTTAAGATTTCAATTTCAGTTTAACCTAATGTTTCTAGGCTGGAATCATGTTATAAACAGTATCAAACCTCGACAATATGAACTAAAACGAGAAAAGTAACAGGATAACCACATGATCGATTTGTACTATTGGGGAACACCCAACGGACATAAAATTAGCATCGCATTAGAAGAGATGGGTTTGGAGTATCAAGTCTTTCCCATCAATATTTTAGAAAATGATCAGTTCCAACCCGACTTTCTACGCATTTCACCCAACAATAAAATCCCTGCGATTGTGGATCAAGATGGTCCCAAAGGTGAAGCCATTTCTGTGTTTGAGTCAGGGGCGATTTTGCAGTATTTAGGGCGTAAAACAGGGCAGTTTTATCCAAGCGATGAACAGTCTCGTGTTGAGGTTGAGCAGTGGTTGATGTGGCAAATGGGTGGCTTCGGTCCAATGCTTGGACAGAACCATCACTTTAGTAAATTTGCTCCCGAACGTATTGCGTATGCAACTGAACGCTATGTCAATGAAACCAAGCGTTTGTATGGTGTACTAGACAAACAGCTTTTTGGTCAAAACTATGTGGCTGGAGAGTATTCGATAGCGGATATGGCGATTTTTCCATGGATTCTGCGTTATGAGTGGCAGCAAATTGATATAAATGACTATCCAAATGTGAAGGCGTATATGGAGCGTATTCAAGCGCGCCCCGCAGTTCAGAGTGCATTGGCGCTTCAAGTTAATTAGTTACAGAAGCGCTGACTTGAACTGTGTTAAGCTTATCGCCTTCAAGGTATAAGCCATTCTTTAAAGCCACCGATGGGTGGCTTTTTTGTTGAAAGGTTGTTTGGACATCAGCGTAATGAAAAAAGAGTTTTTCCTCAATTTAACCCGTATTATTGAAGTGAATCCTAAAATCTATCTCAGTATTATTGTGGGGATTGCAGGATGTTTGGTGCTATTTGTAGCTGAAGCGGTACACATTCAAAAAATCATTGAACTGCTGAATACCAAAGATCAGGCGGTACTTCGAGCTGCAATTGAACCGATTGCCGATAAATATTCATGGTCACGTTGGTCTTTGTTGATTCTGGCATTGATCTGGTCAAGTTTTGCTTATAGCTCAACCAAGAAAAAGCTGGGTTTAAAATCATAAAATGATGTGGGCCTTAGGACTACTTTTCCTTTCTGCTTTTGGGGCAGCGACACTGCTACCCTTGCAGTCAGAGGCTGTCTTGGTAGGATTGTTGGCTCAGACGCAGTATTCAGTGTGGTTATTGGTAGCTGTCGCCAGTCTAGGCAATATTCTAGGTAGCTGTGTGAATTGGTGGCTCGGCTTGAAAGTTGAGCAATACAAAAATAAAAAATGGTTTCCCGTCTCAGAGCAAAAGATGTTGCAGGCGCAGGGCATTTATCAAAAATATGGTTTTTGGTCTTTATTACTCAGTTGGGTGCCCGTTATTGGTGATCCGATTACCCTCATTGCAGGATTACTCAAAGAAAACTTTGTTCGTTTTGTTGTGATGGTGAGTATTGCAAAAATAGGACGCTATCTTTTTGTGTATTGGATGTTTAGTCAGTTCTAATTATTTTCAGAGACTAACTAGCCACATGCTTATATGTGCTGAATGGGTTTAAAGTTGATATAGAGATGACACGAGTGAGTGAAAACTCGTGTCATGCTAAATTTTTAACGACAAGCATTCAGATCGAATTCAATCGCATCTTTAAATTTAGATTTTTTATAGAGCCACAGTCTACTTGCCGTGCGTTTAACACTAACTTTGCTGTTTGCAACGGCTTGTAAAACTTGTTGATCAAGCGCGTAAATACCTGAACCCTTTGTAATTTTAGGCTTCTTGATGTTGCCGTGTTTATCGGCTTTAAAGCTAAATTTAATTTGACGGTCATGATCATTTAACTGGGTTGAATCTAGCGCAAGCGTAGGTTGAGCCTGATATTGAAAAGGCACTTTTTGCTGCTGTTGTTGCGCACGCCAATTCTTCGAGTCAAAGCTATAGTTACATGCTTCGACATCATCTGGGGTTAAATTTAAATTAAAAACTTGATAACCAATGACAGCTAAAGCGGTGTCATCCTCCATAAACGGTTTTACTTTGGCTTGAAGCACGGCATTTACCAGCTTTTCATCCAAAGCTTTGAGTCCAGTCGTTTCTTGGACTGTCGCTTTGGTTACTTCACCTGTTTCATCTGCATACACACGAATAATTGCTGCACGGTTTTGTTGGTTTAAATCACTATTTTTATATTGGGGTTTGGGAAAATCTAGCCATTGAATACGCGTGGTCAAATGCGCCGATTGAGCTGAACTTTTTTGAATGGTGAGTTCTAATGGTGGTTGAGCTGCATGACTGAGATGAAAGGGCAGTGTAGATAATGCGAGCAAGAAGAGTGGTTTCATATGATCGATTTCTTTTATAACGCATCCAGTGCGCATGACTTAAATAATTGTTGCGAGTATTTCCTGAATTGGAAAGACTCGCAAGTTATATTGTTAAATTAAAACTATTTTTGCTCAGCTTGGGTAATGTCTACACCAAATAATTCTTTGGTTTTAGCCCAACTGAGTGCGACCACCAAGAGTGTCATGCTACCGCCAAAAACCGTTGCAATCACAGGGCCTAGATATTTTGCTGCAAGACCTGACTCAAATGCCCCCAGTTCATTGCTACTCGATACAAACATGCCATTTACCGCTGCAACACGGCCTCGCATATTCTCAGGAGGATAAATTTGTAAAATAGTCTGACGAATTACCACTGAAATACTGTCACATGCACCCGTCATCGCAAGAGCAAATAAAGACAGCCAGAGATAGTTTGAGTAAGCGAACAATAAGGTGAATAGGCCAAAACCTGCAACAGCAAGCAGCATATTGCGCCATGCATGTCGGGTGGGCGGAAAACGTGTCAGCGCAATCATGGTGATGAGTGCACCAATCGAAGGTGCTGCCCGTAAATAGCCCAAGCCTTCAGGCCCAATTTTCAAAATATCTTCAGCAAAGATTGGGAGTAAAGCAATCACACCGCCGAACAGTACCGAAACTAAGTCGAGTGAGATAGCCCAGAGGACGATTTTAGTTTTAGCAATAAAGTGAAAACCTTCACCTAAACTTTGTAGTACACGTTCCGTTTCTATTTTAGGAAAAGTGCGTTTGCTTAAAAGATTGACGAGTAAGAAACATAGGCTGAGCAGTACCGCTACACTGATTAAACTGGTTTCACGGCCTAAAAATGCCAGCATAAATCCACCGAGCATCGGGCCAATAATCACACCGCTTTGCCAACCGATGGTGGTCCATGTAGCACCATTGGCATAAATTTCCCGAGGAATTAAAAAAGGTTTGAGTGATGTTGCAGATGGGTTATAGAACCCCCGAATTGTTCCTAGGCCAAAGATCACGGTATAGACACCCCATGACAGGGTGGAGAGTTCAATTTGCTTTAAGCCATAAGCATGAAATAAACCCCATAAAACCAAGGGCAGTGGAATGGCAAAGAATAAGCAGATTTTCATGATGGTTTGCTTATTAAAGCGATCTGCAAAATAGCCGCCCCATAAGGAGAGAGTAATAAAAGGGATTGCTTCTGCTAGGCCAATCAAACCTAGAGTGAGAGGATCTTTGGTAATTTTATACAAAGAATACGCCACAATAATTTCCTGAATTAAAATGGCAAGCGTCAGGCAAAATTGATTGAGTGTAACAATGGAGAAGTCTCGGTATCGAAGTGTGGCAAAAGCATCCTGTGTAGCGTTCATAAGGGTACAGTATGGAATGGATGAGGCATTATACGACTTGGACTAAACCACGGTTATAAATTCATCGCTTAAAGCTTATCGGGAAATAAACTAAGCTTGCTTTTATTGTTGATTATTTGCTTTTGTTTTAGACAAAGTTCGATTAGAATATTCGCTCCCTTACCTGCAGGTCGTTTTGCAATGGTGCAAACGTTCCGAACAGGTGTTCAAAAGAGGTTGTTATGCCTAAGATGAAAACTCGCCGTGGTGCAGCTAAGCGTTTTAAAGCTACTGCTAACGGTTTCAAGCGTAAACAAGCGTTCAAACGCCACATTTTGACCAAAAAATCTGCTAAGCGTATTCGTCAATTACGCGGCTGTGTAATGGTTCACGTGAGTGACGTTGCTTCAGTTCGTCGTATGTGCCCATACATCTAAGGAGATTATAAATGGCTCGTGTAAAACGTGGTGTACAGGCTCATCGCCGTCATAAAAAAATTCTTGCTCGTGCTAAAGGTTACTACGGCGCTCGTTCACGCGTATATCGCGTAGCGTTCCAAGCAGTAATCAAAGCGGGTCAATACGCTTACCGTGACCGTCGTCAGAAAAAACGTCAATTCCGTGCTCTATGGATTGCGCGTATTAACGCTGGTGCTCGTCTAAATGGTTTATCGTACAGCCGTATGATCGCTGGCTTGAAAAAAGCTCAAGTGATTATCGACCGTCGCGTACTTGCTGACATCGCTATGCATGACGCAGTTGCATTTGCTGCTTTAGCTTCTAAAGCTAAAGATGCATTAGCTGCATAAGTCTTTAAGACTTAAAAAAGACCGCTTTTTAGCGGTCTTTTTTATTGTTTGAATTGTCCCGTCCTGAAATAAGTTTACACCTTTAAGAGGCTTATTTTATGGAACATGAACGAGAACAAAGAGTTAAACGTACACAAGGTGATTATAGCTTTGCCTTTAAAATGATGGTTGTACATGAAGT
>NZ_MVON01000055.1:0-5940 GCF_002018925.1 Acinetobacter sp. MF4642 | reverse complement strand
GGCATAACGTATATTATGTTCATTAGCGTACTCGGCATTGTGAATATAATTTTACTGAGATTCACAATGTCGAGCTGTAGCACCAACTGAGGTTGCGTAGGCTACAGTCTTGGATATGCTATTTAACTTATGTTTACCTAAAATCTAGTTTATAAATTATTTTTACAATATATTTATTAATTTCAATATTTTGAATAAAAGTAATAGGAATTTATTAAAAATGAGTTCATGAACTCGTAGAATTTTTAAGTACATTTATATAAAAGGCTAAGTTCTCCCAGCAAAGAAATAGATGCCGTTTAGATAAAATTTTCAATCAAATAATCTTATTGTTGATATTTCTAGTCACATAGTCTATTTTCATTATATGAATTATTCTTCTTTACCCAAAAGACCACGTGGTCGACCAACCAAACACGGTTGTAACTATGCAGACACTAAAGAAGTTTTAATCCGCCGAGGTATCGAGTTACTGACCGAACGTGGAATGAATGCTATGAGCTTGGACGATCTCATGAAATCAGTCCAAGTTCCTAAAGGGTCTTTCTACCATTATTTTGTAAATAAAGAGGCTTTTATTTTAGAAGTCTTAGATGCTTATGAGCTTTATTTTGTAAAGCGATTGAATAAGTTTTTAAGTCAAACTGATCTTTCCCCACTAGAAAAGCTGCAAAATTTTGTAAAAGATGCGGGTGAAAAAATGCAAAAATATGATTTTAAACGAGGTTGTATTTTAGGTAACTTAGGACAAGAAGTGTCGTATTTGCCACAAGAAATCATTGCCCGAATCGAAAGTATCTTTAAGGTATGGGAGAAATTAGTTTCTGATTGCCTACATCAGTCAAATTCACAATATAGCCTAGCTGATTGCGATGAAGCTGCTTATCAGTTTTGGATTGGGTGGGAAGGTGCAGTTCTAAGAGCACGTTTGGTCAAATCAACAAGTCCCTTAGATGCATTTTATCGCTTGTTTACTTTAGCTGTAAAACAACAAAATCACGTAAAAAGTTAATTAAAAAAATAAATGCAGACGTCTGTATTTATTTTTTTAATTAATTCTAGACAAGCAGTCTAATTAAATAGAGAGGAAGTTCTATGTACAAAGGTATTGTAATTACTAAAGATGAAGCAGGTTACACATCACAAATTACTGAGATTGCATCAAAGCCTTTACAAGAAGGAGAGGTTAGAGTCGAAGTCAAATATTCAACACTCAATTATAAAGATGCTTTAGCCATTACTGGGCGTTCACCAGTGGTGCGTAGTTTTCCTTTGACCCCAGGCATCGATTTTTCGGGTGTTGTGATTGAATCAAAACATCCAGCATGGAAAGAAAGAGATGAAGTTCTACTGAATGGTTGGGGAGTGGGTGAAAAGTATTTTGGAGGGCTAGCCGAGCAAGTCACTGTTTCTGGTGATTGGCTCATACAAAAACCTTCTGCTTTTTCTTTTAAAGATACGATGGTTATTGGTACAGCAGGTTATACCGCAATGTTGTGTGTCATGGCTTTACAAAAGCATGGTATTAAACCAAGTGATGGAAAAATTTTAGTGACAGGTGCAAATGGTGGAGTAGGTAGTATTGCCATTATTATTTTGAATTATCTTGGTTATGAGATTACAGCTTCAACTGGTCGACCTCAAGAGTCAGAATATTTAACCTATCTAGGTGCGAGTGAAATTATTGATCGTATTGAATTATCTTCCCCAGGAAAGCCATTAAACAAAGAAGTTTGGGCTGGCGTGATTGATACTGTTGGAAGCCATACTTTAGCCAATGCATGTGCTAGTACAAAATATCGTGGTGCAGTTGCTGCGTGTGGTTTGGCAGGCGGAATGGATTTTCCAGCAACAGTTGCTCCATTTATTCTAAGAGGGATTACCTTATATGGAATTGATAGCGTGATGGCACCAATCGAATTAAGAAAAGAAGCATGGGAACGTTTGGCTACAGAATTAGATCAAACAAAATTAGAAACAGTAACGACTGAAATTCAGTTAACAGATGCTTTAAATATTTCAAATGAAATTTTAGATGGAAAAATTCGAGGTAGAGTTGTTGTACAGATATAGTTCAACAAAATGAAGTTGTGGGACTGTTCTAAATTTTGTGTAAGTACTTAATTTTCATTTATCCTACTGAGGATAATAAAAAGAGGTACTTCACATGGATGAAGCTACAATCAAAAGTATGGCAGCTGAATTAGCTAAAGGTTTAAAAACTCCTGAAGATTTAAACCAAATGACAGCCATATTTAAATGTATTAGTTTAGCAATGAATTGTTTTACGATTCAGTTCGATGATCGATTAAAAGATCATTTATAAAAAATGGGACTTACACAAAATAATTTACAGGCTCGTAGAAACATGAAAATACATTCTTTTGGTGAACACAATAACATTACTTTATCTAATAATTGTATTGAAGTTCGAGGTGCACGTGAGCATAACCTTAAGGATGTAGATGTTTCTATCCCAAGAAATGCACTTGTTGTTTTCTCAGGTGTATCGGGTTCAGGAAAATCATCACTTGCTTTTGGAACTATTTTTGCTGAAGCACAAAGAAGATATTTCGAATCTGTTGCACCTTATGCAAGACGCTTAATAGATCAGGCCGGAGTACCAGATGTTGATGCTATTGATGGTCTACCACCAGCAGTAGCATTGCAACAACAACGTGGTGCAAGTAATACCCGTTCTTCTGTTGGAAGTGTAACAACTTTATCAAGTCTCGTGCGAATGATTTATTCGCGTGCTGGTGCATATCCTGCCGATCAGCCAATGTTATATGCCGAGGACTTTTCACCGAACACTCCTCAAGGTGCTTGTCCTACCTGTCATGGTTTAGGTCACATTTATGAAGTTACAGAATCGACAATGGTTCCTGACCCAACACTCAGTATTCGTGAGAGAGCTATCGCATCATGGCCACCTGCTTGGCACGGGCAAAACTTACGCGATATCCTAGTAACCCTAGGGTATGATGTTGATCGACCATGGAAAGATTTACCGCAATCGGATAGAGACTGGATTTTATTTACTGAAGAAACCCCAACAGTTCCTGTCTATGCTGGTTTAAGCCCCGCTGAGACTCAATCTGCACTTAAACGTAAACTAGAACCCAGCTATATGGGCACTTTCACTGGTGCTCGTCGCTATGTCCTTCATACTTTTGCTAATACCCAAAGTACGTTGATGAAAAAACGTGTTTCACGTTTTATGGAAGGAAAAATATGCCCTTCCTGTCATGGTAAACGCCTTAAACCAGAAGCCTTATCTATTACCTTTGCTGGAGTAGATATTGGTGAGTTTATGCAACTTTCTTTGGATAAGTTAACTTGCCTGCTTGAGCCCATTGTTCTTGGCAATTTCGACGCTCATGATGCTGGAGAAAAGACTAATAATAAAGTAACCCAACTTGATAGATCTGAACGAGCAACAACAGGTAGAGCTGTGCATTCTGTATCTCCAGATGTAAGACGTACGTCAGCACTTTCAGATGAAAAGAAAATTGCTGCCCAGCGTTTAGCAAATGGTGTGGTGGGGCGTTTAAATCAATTACGCCAGTTAGGTCTTGGTTATCTAACATTAGATAGAGCCACACCGACTCTTTCAGCGGGAGAGTTACAACGTTTGCGTTTAGCAACACAATTAAGTTCTATGCTATTTGGTGTAGTTTATGTACTGGATGAACCGTCTGCTGGATTACATCCTTCAGATAGTCAGTCATTATATGATTCTCTCGATAAATTAAGAGACGCTGGAAACTCCGTATTTGTTGTAGAGCATGATTTAGAGCTCATGCGTCGTGCTCAATGGTTAGTGGATGTTGGACCAGATGCAGGAGAGCAAGGTGGTAATATTTTATATAGTGGAGTACCTCAGGGTTTAAGTGAGATTTCAGCTTCACGTACTGCAAGTTATTTATTTAATAAAATCCCAGTTACTCAAAGTTATGGACGTACACCCTCTGGTTGGCTTGAACTTAACAATATTTACCGACATAACCTGCATAATATTGATGCTCGTATACCTCTTGGTGTACTTACAGCAGTTACAGGTATTTCAGGTTCAGGTAAATCTAGTCTCGTTTCTCAAGCTTTACCCGAGTTAGTACTTTCATATTTAGGCAATGAATCTGAAACTGAAAACAATAATGAAAATAATCCTTTAAATGAAGGAATGTTGGTTACCGAGGTTACACAGGGTTCTCTGGCTGGTGATGTGGAGGCTATACAGCGTCTGGTACAGGTTGATCAAAAACCAATTGGCCGTACTCCACGTTCTAATCTGGCAACTTATACGGGTTTATTTGATCATGTTAGAAAGTTATTTGCTGGGACTCCTGAAGCTCGCCAAGCTCATTATGATGCTGGACGTTTTTCGTTTAATGTGGCTAAAGGGCGATGTGAAACTTGTGAAGGTGAAGGCTTTGTCAGTGTAGAATTATTGTTTATGCCAAGTGTATATGCCCCTTGTCCGACATGTCATGGTGCTCGATATAATGATGACACTCTGAAAATTCGCTGGAATGGACGTAATATTGCTGAAGTATTAGGAATGACCGTCAATGAAGCACGTGATTTTTTTGATGGAGAGGTCTCGCTTGCTCGTTCACTACAATTATTAAAGGAAATTGGCCTTGGTTATTTACGTTTAGGGCAACCAGCGACTGAACTATCTGGTGGAGAAGCGCAACGTATTAAATTGGCGACCGAGCTGCAACGCAATCAGCGTGGAAATACACTGTATATACTTGATGAGCCAACTACAGGTTTGCATCCATCAGATGTAGATCGATTGTTAGTTCAATTGCAGCGATTAGTCGATGCGGGTAATACCGTGGTTATGATTGAGCATGATATGCGTGCCGTTGCACAAGCAGATTGGGTGATTGATGTGGGACCAGGTGCTGGAAATGCTGGTGGGAATATTGTTGTGGCAGGAACACCAAAACAAATAACAGAAAATCAAGATAGCCGTACTGCTCCATATTTAGTTAATGAGTTAGTGAGTCGTGATACTAAACGTTGATATTGCGAGTGAGTAGAATAAAGACTTAAATTAAAATCCTGTAAAATCAATCAGATATTTTTTTGTTTTAGGTGGTGTGTGTGCATGAAATCTAAAAAAATTTTTTCAACTAAGGGCTTTGTTACACAAACCTATCTGTAAAGGGTTTTTCAGCGATATAATTTTCAAATGAAGAAGCCTACACACAAAATCTACCGCACAACCAATTGGCCCGCATATAACCGAGCACTCATGAGTCGCGGAAATATTGCCATTTGGTTTGATCCTGCTACGCAATGGTATGCGCCATCAAAAGGCAAACAAGGGCGAAATCAAACCTACTCCGACGCAGCCATCCAATGCTGCTTAATGATTAAATCCTTATTCCGTCTGTCTTTACGTATGGTCACTGGCTTTGTGCAAAGTCTGATTAAACTTTGCGGATTAAATTGGATAGCTCCAGATTACACCACGCTTTGTAGAAGACAAAAGCATATTGATATTGTAATCAGCTACCAAAAAAGTAGCGATGGGCTGCATCTACTCATGGACTCTACAGGCATGAAGTTTCTAGGTGAGGGCGAATGGAAACGCAAGAAACATGGACCTGAATATCGTCGCCAATGGCGTAAACTACATATTGGGGCGAATTCAAACATGAGGTGCGACAGTTTCAAAAGTCTTATGATAATCAATAAGTTGAGCAAATTTCTCTAATGGTGTAAGCCAATCTAAAGCTTTTCTAGGACGAATATTCAGTGACATGGCAACTTGATTTAAATAATGCTGATCTGCCTGGTTTAAATCAATCCCTTTAGGTAAATATTGCCTAATTAAACCATTCATATTTTCGCATGTGCCGTTTTGCCAGGGGGAATGTGGGTCACAGAAATATACATCTATGCCTAAATCTTCTTCGAGTATTT
>NZ_MVON01000054.1:0-6006 GCF_002018925.1 Acinetobacter sp. MF4642 | reverse complement strand
CGGCTGATTTCAGTGTCTATGCCTTGTCTGCGTAATTGGGTGACTTTGCTGCCTTCGTGGATGGTTGCTTGTAGTCCATTATTTTGATCGGCATAGCTGCGGTGGTCTATTTTTTCTCGGTAGCCTGCACGTTCCAATGCCTTGTTGGCTAAGTTTGCCCATGTTTCTCGAATTTGCTTAATATCTTCTTGGGTTGTACCCATACCAAGGCTTTTTCGTTTGGCGTTGCTGAGTTCAATATCGGTTTTGGTGGTCAGGGTGAGTTTATTATCTGTGTCCAGTTCTGCCTTTCGGGTGGTGAGCATGATATGGGCGTGGTGGTTTTTATCATTACCGCCTTTGCTGGGTTCATGGATGGCTAAATCTGCGATCACGTCATAGCGATCAACTAAGGACCTGGCAAAGTCTTTTGCCAAGTCCTTACGTTGATCAGCGTCTAATTCATCAGGTAGGGCAATGACCCATTCTCTAGCGGTTCGGGCATCTTTGCGGTTTTCGGTTTTTTCTGCCAAATTCCAAAGCTCAGCACGGTCAATTTCAATATCTAAATTAGACAGAATTTCAGAATGGGCGACACCATCTTTTCTCGTAAAGTCATGGGTCAGTCCTGTGCGTTCATCTTCTAATTTTTCCCCTGCACGATATGCAGATGATGCAACCGCAGTTCGTCCCGAACTTCGGTTAACCGTTTTAGTGGAACAATGATAAATTGCCATGCAGTCACCTTGGGGTGCTTTTGCTTTTGGGGTTAAGGGGTATCCCCTTACGCAAACTTTGACTTGGATGAAATCCAAGTCGTAAGTGCGCATTTCATGAAAAACACGATAGCATATTAACCGCTTGAATTTCAATTCATAGGTTCTTATGCTTGAGTGGTTTTCCTATATCCCGAAATGAACCGTTATGACCAAATCAGCCGAAAATATCGAAAAGAAAATTGAAGCTCAGTTAGAGAAGCTAAAACAGTTAAAAGCACAAAAACAAGCTATCGAAGCTAGAGAAAGATCGAAGCAAAAAGAGCAAGAAAGAAAGGATGATACTCGACGTAAAATTTTGCTCGGTTCTTATTTAATTAAAAAGATGCAAAGTAATGAAGCTAACAAAGAAAAAATACTCATGGAACTTAATGAATATTTAACTGAAAATAGAGATAGACAGCTTTTTGACTTACCAAATATTGAGGAAAATTAATTATGAATAAAGCCGATTTAATTGCCAAATTAGCACCTAAATTAAATATTAATCAAGACGAAGCAAGAGTTGTTCTTAATTCTGTTCTTGAAGTCATTACAGAAGCCCTAGTTGAAGAAAAAAATGTCCGATTAGTTGATTTTGGTACTTTTTCAGTAAAACAACGTCCAGAAAGAATGGGACGCAATCCTAAAACTGGAGAAAAACTTAAAATTGAAGCTAAGGAAATCGTTACTTTTAAACAAGGTAAGGCTTTGGGAGAGCAATTTATTGTTAAGCCAAAGCAAAAAAGTAAAGCTAAGAAGAAAGCCTAATTTTTCTTAGCTCTTTGTTTTCTTGTTCGGCTTTATACTCTGGAATTAGCTCATTTAAGACCTTTTGGATATTTTTCTTATCTTCGATCTGCAAATTATCCCGATAGTAAATTAAGTCCTCTATTTTGCTTTCCATCTGCATTTTTTCGGTGGGTTCGGCATTTTGGGATATTCGGGATAATAGGAAGATATAACCGCATATATTTTCCCTCGCAATTTCATAATTTACGATATCGAGGTATTCAGCTTGTGTGCCGTGAAGTTCTTCTAATAGGTTGGTTAATTTCATCATGCTTGAAACCCTGCTTTTTCTAAACATGGATAAAGCTCTCTGAACTTTTCAGGCTCTAAAAGCATGTCAGCGATACGAATAGCAAATTGCTGAAAACTTTCCGTACCTTGTGAGTATTTGCTCATTTCGGGCATTTCAGACATTTTATTGGCAAATAAGTGGCGCTGAGCATCGGTCATTTTGATGAAAAAATCAGGGGTATTGGGATCACGTTTAATTTCAATTTTCGGCTGTGTTTTTTGCTTAAACCTGAATGAAAACCCAGTGATGGTACGCCCTTGCTTATGCTGTTCATAAGTGGTTTTTATATCCGTATGCTCATTGATCTGGGTAATAGCTGTGTCTAATACACGGTTTTTAAAATGATGCATACGTTGATATTCATCATCTTCAACACCTAAATTTTTACGTAATTGTTGCAGTTCAAAAATTGGTGTTTTACCAACCTCACGCCAGGCGATTAATAATTCATAAAGTCTGGTGGCGTACTTACTGGTTAAGTGTGCAACTTGTTTGGCTTCGTATTTCGTAAAATGTTCTTCTAATCGAGTGATTAACGGCACTACGTCAGGTGCGAAAGTAATTTCTAATAGCGCTAAGTCATCTACATAAAAAATACGACTAACCCAACGAGAGCGAACAACACCCACTTTTCCTGTTTTTTTGTATTCTGCTGTATAGCTAAACTGTCTATTAAATAGATTGTTTACAGCTTCTTTTAGAGCTTTATAGGATGCATCTGCCGATACATTAAAGAGCTTTGCATAATCACTAGCATGTATTTCTAGTTTGCTATCTGCCGTGATGCCCTGTCCTAATTCCCTTGCATTAATTATCGCCAGCATAATTAAACGCTGTTCTGTTAGTTCTAAATTATAACTGGCGTTTATTAATGCATTATCTTTCACAACTAAACCATTTTTCATATTAAATACACGTTATTATTAATGTGTATTTAAACACTACATATAATGTGTGTGTAAATCAAGAGAATTTGTGTGCTTATACAAGAGAATTTGTGTGCTTATACAAGAGAATTTGTGTGCTTATACAAGAGAATTTGTGTGCTTATTGAGATTGAAACCCTCTGATACCAATGCTTTCATAGGGTCTAAAAGCATTTAAAAGCTTTAAAAATAATTAAAAGCCTTTTGGCAGGGGAGTGGAACTGCCCTAGGTACTCGCTAAAGCTCGTACTCTATTGAAGCTCGTTCCTCGCTTCGAGGGGCAGTTTTTAATTAATACTGTTTGTGATATTCAAAAGTAAAAGCATTGATAATGTATTCGCTTCGCTCATATTTTTTGAAAAGCAAAAGCTCCAAAGTTCGCACCCATTCGGGATGCTCTGTACCTACCGTTTAAAATCGAAAGTGAGCTTGTAATCAGAGAAAAGGCGAGCGTGAAATTTTGATGATGCTCAATCGCTCGTAGACACTCGCTCGGTTCTTATTATCTAGGTTTTAATTATTTAATGGAGCTAATCAAAGTTGTGAAACATTGATCAAAGAATAGGCGTGGAACGTTAAAAATCATAAAAAAAGCCCACCTTGGGGAAGATGAGCTATCAACTAGAAACTACAGCATTGATTTCTAAAGATAATTATAACGCATTTCGTATAAGGTGTATTATGTTAATTTTAGGGAAATTTAAGAATCTCTATGCAATGGTTTATTCAATATTCTTTGATTTCTTATCTTTTAGGTTAATCAGAAATAGCCAATAACATAAGCCAGGAAATAGAGCCATAAAGATAGTCCATGTATCTGTATACATCTTCCACCACTCTTTCGAAATTTCTCCTGTGTGACTCCATCCAAAAAGAATAAAAAATGGAGTAGCAATAATTATAGAGGCAATACAGATAGTTAATAAATTAAGACTGTTATAACGATTTAAAAGAATTGAGAATATGAAGCTGAAAGGTACAGTCAAAATACAATAAGCCAAGTAGACAAGACCGTGCCCTACAAGAACCACTAAAATCGAGTATAGGCTGTATTCCTGATTCATTACGATAAACAGGACTGCTGTGAAAAAAAGTAGTGGTAAAGGAGAAAGTAAGAGAGCTTTTACTATTTTTTCATTTGAGTATTTCACTAATTTAATTCTCTTATCTACTCAATAAATAATAATACTATAACGATTTTATTGGAGGTTTTTTGATTCTATTTAACATAATGGCTGTTATACGAAATTTAGATGTTAGAACCCATTTAAATTAATGCGTTATTGAATAAGTAACACCCTCTAAGTAGAATTTTAGAAGTTGTAAATCTAGGAAAAAGGCTAAACATGCCCTTGATTGAGTATTACGGTCTGCTATTTGAATGGCACGATAAAAAAATGGAAATAGTCTATCGAGGGCGTGAAATTACTTTTGAAGAAGTATGTAGCGTTTTTCTTGATCCAGAGCTGATATCCTTTGACGATCTTGGTCATTACGATGAGCAACGGCTAATATCAATCGGTCTAAGCAATCGTGGTAGACTACTAACAGTGGTTTGGGTTGAACGTGGTGATGTTGCAAGAATCATTACTGCTTTTGAGCCATCGCACAATCAAAAGCGGAGGTATAACCATGCAAAATGAATTAGAACGCTATAAAAATTTTGACCCTACCAATGCGCCAGTAGTAAAACCAAAATTTGTGAAAAAATTACAAGAACGCCATGCGATTGCTCAAGCAAAAGCTTTTGATGCAGATGTTGTAACTTGGCTAAGTTCTCAAGATAATGAAACAAAACAGCATATTAACGAGATGGTTCGCCATATCATGGCATTGAAACGTGTTTAATTAAAATTTAGCTCGATGCTTTGAAATGTGGCTTTAGCCATGTTTCAAAGTCGAGCCACTTTGCGTGCACCGGTATAAATTGAAAAATGAAAGAAACCAAGCAAAGTACTGTCCTATCTCATAATTTGGTTAAGTATGAAAATATACAATCTATTCCATAGTTTTTTCGTCATCTCTGTGCTTACTGGCTGTATAGCAAAGCCTGCCTTAGTTTCTGATGCTATAGAACCTGTAAAACCTGTAATTTTTATTAAGCAAAGTCCTGAAACAAAGATTTATATGCTCTCAATGACAGGTGGAAAATTACATTTAGATCGACATGGTTGTATTCGTCTAAACAGTGATACTGATCCTTTTATTATTTGGGCTAATAGCAGTGAATTAGAATATACAAATGATGGTAGGATCAGTATTACCAATAAATTTAATAACCATAAAGTTTTTATAGGCGATGAAATCAGACTTGGTGGAGGTATGTACCCAACAAAACTCCAATCTATCCCAGATGTTTGTACCAAGCACGGTTATTGGCTTGCAGCTCCGCTTTAACAAGCATTATTTAGGATCAATCACACAATAATCTTTGTTTGGCCCGTGACAGTCATTTTTCATGATCCGGACACAAGATTTACCATTGCAATTTCTAATATCTAGATTATATCTTTGCTCTAGCCAAGCTGCTTCTGCACGACGTTCTTTAATCTCGTCAAAACTTGGAATGAATAAAAATATGAAAGATAGGAAAACCAACACCAGACTAAGGAAAATTGCACATAATAGGGCAATGAATCTGTAGTTCAGTTTATCGGTAGCTTTGTCTAATTCATGAATACGGCCTTGAAGGGTGCGTGTAGCTTCCTGATTCGCGTTATTTAGGGTCTTTTTACTCTGTTCTAGCACTCCACTAGCTACTTTGCTATAAAACGTCTCTAATCGCTTGTTATCGTCTGCTATGGCTTCTCTGTATTCCTTCATAGATGCCAATAAAATATATAATTGATCATTTACATCTAAATCATCGTTTTGGTTGCTCATAATGACATTCCGCCCTGATCTAAGTCTTGTGATGCCTTACGGGTAGCTCGCTCGGCTTGTTGATGTTCTAGTTTTTGCTGTCGTTGTATTTCGGCTTGGTGTTCCAGTTCTAGGCGTTTGCTTTCTTGGTTCTTCTGCCATTGTTCAAAACCTTGATCAACACGGTTTAAACCTCGCTGTAAAACGCTCTCTTTCTGCTGTTTTTCTTGGTGAAGCTGTTGGGTATTTTGTTGTTTGACGTTGTCATTAAAACGGCTGATTTCAGTGTCTATGCCTTGTCTGCGTAATTGGGTGACTTTGCTGCCTTCGTGGATGGTTGCTTGTAGTCCATTATTTTGATCGGCATAGCTGCGGTGGTCTATTTTTTCTCGGTAGCCTG
>NZ_MVON01000053.1:0-5919 GCF_002018925.1 Acinetobacter sp. MF4642 | reverse complement strand
CTGGGTATATTGGTTCAATAAAAAGCGTGTACACAGTGCACTGGGTTATGTATCGCCTTTTGAGTTTGAAGCAATGTACTATGATAAGATTAACCCGTTAGGTCAGGTGGCCTAACTTAAATAAAAAAGCCTCCGACAAACCCGGTACGGTTCAATAATTTGGTTTCTTCGTCTAACACTGAAGATTTATCATTTTGACTCATAAAATCACCATAATTTTTTAGGGTAAAAATTGAAAATTTGGTTTTGCTCTAACTTGAGGTTCAAGTCTTTATGCAACTTGAAGTATTTTTTATAGGTGCTGGCACTCAATTGAACATGACGCTGCAGATTTGGATCCGATCGCATATACTGTGATAACCGCAGACCTAAGGCTTCGGACAATTGAGTAAAAAAACAGGTAAACAGCACAGCATGCACATGTTTCTGTTTGTGCTTTGGAATCTGTTCCAAATCTAAAGAAATTTTATCGATTAACCATTTTAGGACCTCAAATTCATCAACGGCTTTATTCGATTTCGCCCCCGTGTTAAGAATTCTTTTGATGTAAGCATCCAGCTTGTTTTTAAGATTCAAGATAAAACCTCGAATAAAGTCTGGTAAATCTAATATCAAAACTGCTCTGAGTTTGATCAGAACTTCAAATGATTTTTTTTGCATGTTGAAACCTAGTAAATAGGTATGAGCAATTAGTCCATACCATCTTCAAAATTAGTCTTCTTTCACTCGGGCAAATTTATAGACTTCTGCCTTACTCCAGCGAAGAGTACGTCCATATCTAATAGGATTAATTGGGCCATTTTCATATAAAGCCCACTTACGTAAAGTTTGTTCTGCATACCCTAAGAGCCTAGCTGTCTCTTTAGTAGTTAGTACAAGTCGATCATCGGTAATCGGCTTATGTTTATGATTGAATCCCATTTTTTATTTCCGTGTTGATTTAAAGCCATCAAAACACACCTAAATTTGGAAAGTAATATTACAAAAATAGGTTTTTTCTTTCCTAATTTAAAATTAAAATGATTTGAACTTTAATTAGTCAGAGTGATGTATGGGTCGCCCGGGAAGAACCAGGATTGATTTTGCAAAAACGATAAGCTGGTATGACTTTTTTTATAATCAGTTAGTACATTCTGGTAGATATAAAAATGATTATGATATGGAGAAGTTTTTTTATGGATACCCAGAAGAACACGATGTAAAAAGCTTATTTAAAAAGTATAAATTTGGTTTATCTACACCACAAAAATATTGGATAAGTACAGTTGAATATAAATGTATTGGCTCATCTAATATTATTAACCATCCTCTATGGAAAATTTTGAAATATCAAATATTTGATGAAGATCTTATATTATTAGAATTAGCTACTTTACCTCACTATATCGTAGAGTTCATTTCATCCAATGGACGTATTAAAGACTTTGATAAGAGTTGCTTAAAACATATAGCAAGCTATGGCTCACTCGACAGCCTATGTGCATTGTATTTATTGCATCACTGGGGAGTAACCATTAATAGTACCGCTCTTTCTAATGATTGCTGTTCACTTCTCATAAATTCATTAGAGTTATTACTAAAAAGAAATCCTCACTTCCATCGTTCACATGTCTTTTTATTTGATGAATTATGTGATCAGATCTTCCTTATAGAATTAAAAGGATACAGTCGACCACTCAAAATTAAATTAAATTGGCGAGAATACAGAAGGAAAAACTGGTCTAGTGAAGTTAAAGAGATATCTACAAAAGCCGAAGCAGATTTCCGCATTCACCCGAAACTTCAAGACTTCATTCCAAGCACACATCCAAACCTAGAAGAACTATACAAAAAACTGTTTGTTTAAGTTGATTTCATCTGCTTACCATTTGCTTACCAGAATCTAAAAACAAAAAAACCACTTACGATTAATGCACGTAAGTGGTTGTTTTATATGGTGGGCCCAGACAGACTTGAACTGTCGACCAACGGATTATGAGTCCGCTGCTCTAACCAACTGAGCTATAGGCCCTATAAGATTGCAAAGCGATTATATTCAATAGCTTGGCAGTGCTGCAATACTATCTAACATTTTCCTATTGAGCAAGTATTTTTTACTTGTAGTCCTATAGTAGACGCTAGAAATTATTGTGCTATATTGCAAAGTATTGCAATTGGTAGTGATTCTAGCGATGTCATCATCCAGAGTAAAGCTCACAAAGACACTTATTGACCAACTCGAAATGACTCCTGCCATTTATCGTGACATTGAGCTTATTGGTTTTGCTATTCGTGTCAATTCAACCTGTAAAACCTATATCGTTGAAAAGAAGGTTCTTGGTAAGACAGTACGGTCTACAATTGGTCTACATGGCAATCTAACACTTGCTCAGGCGCGAGACATTGCCCGAGATAAGCTTGCTCAAATGACGCAAGGCATCAACCCAAACGAAATGAAACGCAAAGCTATTGCGGATGAAAAAGCTAAAACCGACCTATCAAGAAGCAAACCAACATTAAAAGCAGCTTTTGATAATTACTTATTCCATAAAACCTTAAAACCAAGAAGCATTAAAGATTACACCATCGTGATTGATGACTATTTAAAAGATTGGAATAATTTAAAGCTGGATGATATTTCTCGTACTATGATTCAGGCTAAACATACAGAGCTATCACAACGAAGTAAGGCTCAAGCTAATATGGCCATGCGCGTTTTTCGTGCCATTTATAATTATTCAGTTGAGCATTATCTAGATGAAAATGATAAGCCGATTCTTGATGCTCACAATCCTATTAAAACCCTAAATGCTAAAAATGCTTGGAACAAAATTAGACGACGTAAGACTTATATCAATGAGGATCAAATGCCTGATTGGATTAAAGCTGTATTTCAATATAAAGATCGTGGCCAACAATTAGAAACTAACCGCGATTTTTTACTGACTTTAGTTTTGACTGGCTTTAGACGTGAAGAATGTGAATCCCTCCCTTGGTCAAGTGTTGATTTAAAGTATGGGCGCATAACATCTATAGATCCGAAGAATGGCGATCCTCACACATTGCCAATGGGTAATTTTCTACTTGAATTAATGAAAAAGCGCTACTCACAGGCCACTACAGAATGGGTGTTCCCTTCTGCTAAATCGTCTTCGGGACATATTGTTAATATTTCCAAAGTACGACAGAAAATTAATAAATCTTGCGGAATTGAGTTTAGTTTCCATGATCTACGTCGAACATTTGGTTCTATTGCTGAAAACTTGGATTATGGTCGATACACAATTAAGCGCTTACTCAATCATAAGGAAGAAGATGACCGCGATGTAACTGCAGGTTATGTACAAGTTAGTGAAAGAAAATTACGTGAAGCAATGAATGCTATTGAGGACATTGTTTTAGGTGAATATAAATCAACTATTTTCTCAAAGATAGAAAGCTAATGGCCTACATCACCAAAGATGGTAAGTGGCTTGCATATCAAGATGCAACACAAGAAATAACTGAATATGATGATTTTTCAGATATCCAGCAGGTATATCAACCCGAATGGTTTTGGGTCGATAACAAAGATGATGCCAAAGTATTCCATGCTGAAAGTATCGCTAGTTCATTTCTAGTAAGACGACGTGGGGAGTTTTGGAAAGGTGCTAAGGTTGTTGGGAAATGAAAAAGTTAGAAATTATTTTTACAGTAATTTTAGTGATTACCATTATTTGGGGAATACAGTGGATGTTTCATGGTTTTCCAGTAAAACCTTCAAATATTAGTAATTCGAAACCTACTGGGGATATAGTTTCCAATCTGAATGAGTTCTTAAATGATCCTGCTTTATCACAAATAATAGAAAGCTGTGTCCCTCTTTATAATGCTGATTTCAGAAAACGAAATCCTCAAGAAAAAAAACTACCAGATTTAATTACAACTTATGATTTTAGTAAAAATCAATTAATTAAAACCAACCATCGTACAAAAAAGCATGAGGCTAACTTATCAAATATAAATACTATTAATGAGTTCTTTAATGTATTAGATAGTCCAATGAGCGACCCCACAATACTACAACAATGTTTTGGAAATTATGGTTACACACTTGATGACATGAGAAGAATTAAGAAAAAATTTAGCAATTTTGTAAACTCTAATTAATTACATATTTAATATAGTAGCGCTTATATGAAAGCCCTAACTTGGAGGGCTCTTCAATTATTACAGTGCGGTAGAAAATTATTTCTTAAAGTATGCCCTACACCCTTTAATAAACATTTCATTAATATTCATTTCAGGATCATCATCCTTCTCATCATCACATTGATCCGCATTCTTTAGCTCATTCATCTGTGCGTATTGATAGCCGGAATACTCTTCTGTGCCTTCGGTGAAGCCTCCAAGCTTGTCTGGTCACATTTGGTACTGGAAAAAGATGAATGCAGCTATACCAATGACTGCAAGTATTCCATTGACGATCCTAAATTGTTTTGAAATCATTTTTATTCTTAGTTTGGTTATTATTTAAGCAGTGATCATAAAGAATAAAAAGGGATAAGTCTTTGTACTCAAATTCCGAAGAAATTTGGAAGTGTAAAATAATAATAAACATGTGTATGAGTCGTTCATAAGCAACAAAAAAACCATGACAGAGGGAGGGATATGTCATGGTTTCAGTATTCTATAGATAATTGAAAATAATAGATTTTTAAGGGCTACAAATTTCAAATATGGACTTTATAATTTTTACATACAGCAAAAAAATAATTCTAAAAACAATAAAAAAATTTAAAATAGTCAAAATAGTATCAACAACATCATTGTGTATGATACTAGTTAAAACAATAGATGCAAATAAAATAAAAACTAACATATATGATTTTAAAATAAAAAAAACAGGTTTAATATATTTTAAATCAAATAAAAAATTCAAGTTTTCTTTATATATAGACATTAAATTAACTTAAAAATCTTACTACTTTCAAGGCTCTGAAAAAACATTTCAAAACTAGGGCGAATATTCTCACCTTCAAAAGTAATATATTTTAAATTTGAGTGATCTTGTAGGTCTACAATAGACTTATCAACTGTTGCTTGAATATTATATTCAGTACCAAATTGATCTTTTACGGTGACTTCTTTTTTTAACATAGATGGGTCCTTAATTTAAATTATTTAGAAATTATATAACTTGATTAAATTACTTTATAATTTAACTTAAACATCTGATTTAAAGACGTATAAAAAGTTCTTCCATCTAGGTTCAAATCAACTTCTTTACCTGATTGAAGAAGTATTCGCTTACCCACTTCTATAGTTTTTAACCCATTACGAGTATTTTGTATTTTATTTAAAGGGATGAGCGACACTATAATTTCTGTACCATTTTTTGATTTTGCAATTAAATCGTTTATTTTTAACAACTTGTATCCTATTTCTGAAGGTTTTCTCGATTTGAAAAAACTTTAAAACTAATTTTCAATTTATAAAAAGCACTGTTTAGTGCTTTTTATTACTGTCAATTATTGCTTAGATAGCAACAATATTTACAGCATTTGGTCCTTTTTGACCTTGAGCTACACTAAACTCAACCATTTGGCCTTCAAACAGTGTTTTGAAACCTGAATTAGCAATTTCGCTAAAATGGGCAAAAACATCTGGACCTGATTCTTGCTGGATAAAACCGAAACCTTTAGTTTCGTTGAACCATTTTACAGTACCTTTAACAACATTCGAGTTTGACATAATAAATCCTACTGATTTTTTAATAATTGTGAGTCATTTGATTGACTGTTTATAACTAACTTTGAAAATAATAAATTTTGAGACTTAAAATCTGAAAAAACGAAGGATTATGACTAAAACTGCGATACTTAAAGAAGATTTACTGAAACAAGACTTTTTTCTAGTTAACTTAACTATACACTAAAAATTCTGTCTCTATACACATCT
>NZ_MVON01000052.1:0-7422 GCF_002018925.1 Acinetobacter sp. MF4642 | reverse complement strand
CTGGGTATATTGGTTCAATAAAAAGCGTGTACACAGTGCACTGGGTTATGTATCGCCTTTTGAGTTTGAAGCAATGTACTATGATAAGATTAACCCGTTAGGTCAGGTGGCCTAACTTAAATAAAAAAGTCTCCGACAAACCCGGTACGGTTCACTTCCCCCCAATCGAGCTCGATAAGTGCAGGAACAATCTCACCTTGTTTAAAGTATTGTCGTGAATCTGGTTGTGCTGTTGTTCTCCAATAACCTGTTTTAATACAGGCTTCTCCACCCTTAACTTTCATTCGTTCTAATTGTTGATCATCTAAAACTACTTTTGACTGTGTTCGAGCAAAATCAACCAAATCTTTTGGATAGAACTGATGTTCACGATATGACGTATCATCTATATCCAGCAACCACGTTACCGCTGCTGCTTCCCATGACCAATAGCCATAGTAACCTCTTCCTGATCTTAAATCAGTTTGAGGATGCTGATCATAATAAGGCTCTCGGCGGCTCGCCTCATACCAATCTTCTAAATATTGCAGCATTAAAGCTGGACGCTGTTCAGGTGAAGCATTAAACACGTTAATCAGCTTACGATAAGGCAAATGTCGTCTTGCTTCATCTGGTGGAGTTCCACGATCTGCAACAAATGGAGCAACTAAACGTTCAATTAATCCATCTTTTTCCTGTCCTTCAGGTGTTGCTTCTACATAGTCAATGATTGGCATAATCCGATCCATCTGGTCTGCATAGCCAGTCAACAGCCCAAAACAAATCAGACGTAAAGCAATATACCAATAGTCTTCTGTTCCCAAACTAATATGCCAAACAAATCGTCCATCAGCATCAGGACTTAAATTATATAAATGGCTTGCTTCTGCGTACTCTTCTGTCCAATGAAGTAGATATGGATATATTTCTTTTAAAAACTCAAGACTTCCGCCTGCCGAATACTGTAAAGACATTAAATTTAAGACATCGTTTAAACGCTGATGACCTGCCGCAATATAGCCACCATATTTTTTTTCATTTTTATAATTACTAAAACCATCCGTTACGGAATATATCCCATTCACAA
The DNA here is from genome assembly GCF_002018925.1 of Acinetobacter sp. MF4642. NCBI lineage: Bacteria > Pseudomonadati > Pseudomonadota > Gammaproteobacteria > Moraxellales > Moraxellaceae > Acinetobacter > Acinetobacter sp. MF4642. The sequence goes on along the minus strand of NZ_MVON01000052.1, from coordinate 6,356 downwards.
ATGTATCAAATCTTTTGCTATACATTTTTTGTTCAAGCAAATTATCTCTAAATAAAGCAGGGTCTTTTATTTCTAAACTTAACCACTTTTGCCAATCTATTGTCTGCTCATTTACTTGTATGGACATTTATTAACGCTCCAGCATGTCATTCGGTAAAAGTAAAAAAACCATCCGAAAGAGGATGGCTTTTCTAAAATGATTAAATTATTTTTCACCATCCCAATACCAATAGACCTCTCCCCAGTCTAGTTCTGAAAAGGTTGGAAGAATATCACCTTCTTCAAAATACTGTCGTAAATCCGGTCGTGCTGGAGTTTGCCAATAGCCTGTTTGTGGGCATGGCTCTCCACCTTTCACTTTAAGTTTTTCTTCTTCCAATGATAGGTTACTAACCTTATTGACTCGTTTGCCTTCAGGCCAACTGCTATCTTCATCAAAACGGGCAATCCATTGGGGAGAACTTTCTATATCAAATCTTGGATTAGGGTCATCATCCCATGCATCTAACGTAGTTAGCTTCAAGTCATTACAACGTATTGGTTTTATCAGGTCATTTGCCCTCACCAATAAATCTGGAATACCCTCTTCAACAGGATAAAGTGACAGCTCCCCAAGTTGAATCCAAAGACTGAATTTTTCAGGATCTGTTGCATCTAGCAATTTGGTGATCTCTATCCGTGGATCATCTAGTTTTAAGCGGATTTTCTCCTCGCTTAAACCTAATTTATCGATCCAATAGGGAGATAATAAAAAACACCAAGTTGGGGTGCGAATTCCTGCGGCTAATGAAGGTGTATAGATAAAGCCATCCAAACCATCATGGGAGTGATTCATATTAGGATGATCTATATCCAGCCCATAAAAGTAATCACTAAAAATACGTTCTGCTGTTTCAAACTCAGGCGAAACAATATTAAAGTTTGTCGAATTTCCAATTTCATAGCCACTATAAGCTTGTATCGGATTAAGTTTAATTAAACAATGTTGAACAAACTGATACCATTTTGACTTATGTTCTCTATACCATTTTTCACCAAATGACAGCTTTAATGTCGTATACCTACTATTATTGTTATCTGAAAATTGAGCACAGAAAACCCAACGGGCACTTTGATTAGGAGAATTCCCTGTAGTTGCTGCTATAAAATATATAGGATACCTCTTAAAACTTTGGTGCATTTCATTGATTAACTCTTTATGAGAAGGCTTCCATTTATTGGCATTTTTCCAGACACCTGTATCCCGATAGCGTCGCTTAAATGGCTTATCAATTATTTTATTTTCAAAATCTTCATAAATATTGATAATTTTATTGGCAATTTCCTCTACTTCATTATCCTGATGGTAAATATAAAATGTGATGTAGGGACAAATGCCAAACTCTTCTTGTTCGTACCCATAAGTGTGATAACTATCTTTTTTAAACTCTGCTATATAGTCAGTCACTTCATCTTGACTTAAAAATAACTCTTCGTCATTCATTATATTTTACCCTTTCCTTTTGACTTCTTTGGCTGTTGCTGTTGTGGTTGATCCTTAGGACTTACATCTTCAGGATAACGAAACAGTGACAACTTAAAGCCCTCACTTGCCGTTATCTTGCTGGTTTTCTTTTCTGCAGCACATTGCTTTTTTAAATCGTCATAAGCCTTAAATTGCTTATCATCAATTCGATCACCTTGAAACTTGATTTCAACTAATGCAAAAATATTGGTCAGAGTTAAAGGTTCACCACGATACTCAGGAATAATAATATCAGCACCAATTGTATTCTTTCCTTTATAGGGCATCGGCCAGAATGGATTGATATCAGAACCTGTACGCTTGATTCGTGTTTTCCCCTCTAATAAAGGTGCAAGGTACTTCTTCGTTTTAACATCATAACCAAAACAGACTTCAGCTTTTAATGGACTTTTCCATTTGACAATTTCATCCATGAATTCAAACATAAAATTTACAGCAAGTTGTTTCAGTCTCACAATGATATATTCATCAACATTTGCTCCTGCCAGTTCTTGAGCACTCATTTTTAGAAGCTTTGCAACAACATCCACTTTACTTTTAGGAACTATATCCTTTAACTTTTTCCCTTTCTGCTTTCTCAACTGAATCATAGGTAGTTGTTCTGCTTTTTCACAAACCTGACTTATGATTGAACGAAATGGTGTCTTTTGTTTGATTGCAGCAGTAATCACATTACTTTTTGTCTGGGGTCTCCCAGATGCAGCTTTGGTATTGTTACTTTGCTTATCACCAGTAGTTAATGTCGTTAGTAAGACCTTTTCTTTTTCCTTATCAATTTTATCTGAAATCTCTTGACCAAGATTTTTCATGATTTTTTTAATTTCTTCTTTAGCCTTTTTAATGTTGTCCTGATAGTTTTTCACCTCACCATAAGCATTAGAAGCTGTACGGTATATTTCATATGCTGTTATTGCATAACCTGCCAATTTAACAACGACAATAATAGCTGGAAGCATCGTTACTCTCCATCCAACTCAGATTCTAGTTTTTTTGATTTTTCTTCTAATTTTGCTTCCCAATTTTCAGTCAATCGCTCGCTTTCTCTCATCACCGATTTATATCCAATAATTCTTTCTCTAGTTTCCGTAACAACCTGCTCTGTAAATCCGTACTCATCTGTAATACCTTCTTTCATTAAATTATTCTGATTATCAGAAATAAAGTACTTATATCCTTTAAAATTTCGACCATCTGCTTTAAATAGTTGATATTGCGCTGAGTAAGGTGACTGAGCAAATTCTAGTTTAGGTAATTGGGGCAAATTAGGTGAAACCTCTCCCCCGCTCATAAACTTATGTTGCCCCGCCTTAACCTCAAACTTTCCACTCGTTGTTGCAAAGACTCCAGAACTATTAATCTTAAGTTCCGAACCATCAGCGATTAATTTAATTTCTTTAGGGCTGGTAATGTAAATGGCATCTTCAGTTGAAATGATCTGTACACCTTTACGTGCTATCAAATCAGCCCCATCTGCTTGAGCCTGTATTTCAACTTTGCCTTTACCTGCATAGAATTTCGCACCGTCCTGTGCTGCAAACAAACTGATTTTACTTTGTGCATGTGCAAGTAAATTCTTTTGGGTACTAAAATTAATACTGCCCCCTGCACTATGACCAATTTGACCATCTGCTGAAAGGTGAACATCTTCATTTGTAGTCAGAGCAATCGAATGGGGGGAGGTCAATATCATTAAAGCTTGTTTAAATGCTTTTGCCTTCGCCTCACTTTCTTGTTCAATTTGTTCAATAAACTCTTTTAGATTATCCAGTATTTCTAATGGATCGGTTTGTTGATTTTTAGCAATATCACTTAAAGCTTTACTGTTCGTCTGACTATCTTCTAGTTGTTTCTTGGCAATTTCAGCATCTAGATGCTCACCTTTGGCTTGATCTTGTTTATACGTGGAAACAAGTAAGCCTTGCCCAGCACGGACGGCCCCCCACTGGTCAGTACGCAGTTCAAAACCTTCACCTCGTCCATCACTTGTGTCCGTTTCTTTAGGATGACTCAGATTCCCTAAATTCAGTTGTGTCGCACCATGACTGCTTTGTAGTTGGGTACTGATCTGACCCGTCGTGTCATCAAAGCGTAGTTGCCCGAAGCCCTCTCCTTGGTACTCTTTTGATCGAATCCCTGCCAGTTTTTTCGTATCAGGCAGTTTGCCTGTATTGTCAAATTTGCTTGGATGACGTTGTGCTTCATGGATGCGCCCCACGACAAAGGGTCTGTCGATATTGCCATCAAAGAAGTCGATAACCACGATTTCACCAATACGCGGTAAGAAGCGTGCACCATAACCTTCACCTGCCCAAGGTGTGAGCACATCAACCCAAGCAGAATCTGTGTCATTATCATTTGAACCTGCACCGCCATCGTGAGTATTGTCTTCACTACGCGTGAACAAGAAACGGACTTTAATACGCCCCCATTCATCCACGTGAATTTCTTCACCACTTGGTCCAACCACTTTCGCGCGTTGTGGTGATGCAATAGGTCGTTGTCGCAGCGGATTGTACTCTGGAACAATACTGATATTACGTCGTTGTAAGACGAGGTGATTGGTTTGGCGTTCTTCTTTATTATTTGTCGTAATTTCAGCCTGTTGCCAATTGGTTTGTTTCAGCAAAGCTGTGATTTGATCGGTCAAATCTTTAGGCAAATTATTCTGATTATAGAATTTTTTAGATGTGATTAAGAATTCTTTGTCTGAACCACTATGCTGATCAATTTCAGGGTGTTCGTTGAGTTCAAACCAGTAACCCACTTGTGCATCTCGTACAGTCGAGGTAGCCATAAATTGCTTAGCTTGTAAGTCGTAATAATGACCAAGGTTTTGATTAAACTTTTCAATCTGACCATTGCTTGATTTGGTTGTTCCATCTTCACCTTTAAGGTCTTGTATCCATGCAGGTGAGAAATGCCATGCCTGCTCTAAACCTAGACTGGCGTTGTCTTGATTATCACTATGGCTATGTTTGCTTTGAACTGAACCCGCACCTTCTTCTACTTCTAAAGTATTTGCTTGCCAACGTTGAATATAAACAGATGTTGGTTGTATAGAACGCTGCCCGACAAAATTTGTAATCGAATCACTGCTTTCTACAGCACTGCTACGATGGAAGCGAATATTCTGACGCTCTAAACTTTGATATTGGGCGTTGTCATCAATCAGTCTAAGTTTTTGTGGCTGAATAGGTTCACTTGAACTGGACACTTTGAGCTGAGATTCATCAATAAGCCAGTTAATCCCCTCTGAAGAGAGCAGCCTTTGAATAAACTCACTATCCAATTCATTCGCTTGCATAATGAATGGGCGCACATCATATTCTTTACTTAAACCACTTTTATCCAAAATCAAACTTGAAGCAAATAAGGGACTACGTTGCAGCCACTCGGCAAAAATAGTTTGAACCACATCAACAACAGACTTCGCCATGAAAACTCTAGAATTACGTCGATGCTTCCATAAGGCTGTCGGGTCTTCCACGGTTAAACGGTATATGGTTAAAGCGCCATCGCTTGCTCCTACATCGGCCTTGGTGATGATGCCTGAAATACGATTGAGTTCTGATTTATCAGTGACAATATCGACAGCCACCTGACTACCAATAAATTGCTTTAACGGAATATGAGCGGAGGTAGATAAGCAAAGGAGCTGTAACTCTATACCTGCATTCAGTTCATGTGTTCCATCTATGCGCTGAAGGAATACTTGTTCGTTAAGCGAAGTATTGCTGAACTGAATATGAATGGCACGTTTTTGTGCACTAAGTCCAAGTTGCTCTATTGCAGCATAAATATTATTGGGCATCGTTATTATTAAATTTTAAGTTGTGGCTGATTGTACAAAAGTCTCAAAAAATTTCTTTAATTTTTTGTAACTTTAATAGAATTTTTAAGTTCAGAGCCTTTTTTCAATAAATGACCGATCCATCTGTAAGTTTCTATTTTTATAGTTTTGATATTATCCCAGTCATATTCAGCTTAACCCAATTCATTCCTTTATCTACTCTAGAAATATTAAAGTTTTTCAGTTAATACCAGACCACTAAAATTTTATTTTTTTCATACTGGTTTGCAATTTACTCAAACTTCATTTAACTCGCTAACAATTACAACCTTCTACATAACCCGCAATTCTTGAAGCTGTTGCTTATCAGGATAATATAGGCCACTCCCCTATAGATACATAGCCTACTGCCAATAGCTTATTTATACATAGAAGCAATTGAGCTGCTACTGACAGAGAGTTTAGATCATCACCTTACGCAGGATAAATAAAGATGAAGCACATCAATTATTATTCGAAAAAAAGACCCAGTTATTCACATCTTAGTATTTGAATTAAGATCCAGCCAGCTTATGTATATCAATATATGGCATAGAATTAATTACACAGGAAAGATTAGAAAATCTGAATGAAAAATTATAAAATAATAGTTTATTATAAGTTATACATGTGATTTATTGATTATCTCTGCAAATTTCAACGGTTGTATTGATCAAGAGTTAAATGAAACTTGCAACTTTCCAGATTTGGTATAGCTCAAATACATTAGGTTATACATAAAAATTAAAATGAACCGTACCGACTATATCGGAGACAGTTTATTTAAGTTATGCAACACAATCTAAGGTGTTGATTTTATCATAGTACATATTTTCAAACTCAAATGGTGAAACATAGCCAATAGAACTATGTAACCGCTTTTTGTTAAACCAGTCTACCCAATTCAATGTAGCTAATTCAACATCAGCTAAGCCTAACCAATCAGATTTCAAATATTCAATCACCTCCGTTTTATATAAACCATTCACTGTTTCAGCCAGT
>NZ_MVON01000051.1:0-9050 GCF_002018925.1 Acinetobacter sp. MF4642 | reverse complement strand
TTGCTATAGACCACATTTAAGTTTAAATATGAACACCCCGAATCAGATGTATGAGCAAACTAAAACCGAGCTAATTGCTTAACTCGGTTTGAAGTGGAATACTGTCAATCTATTTCAGGACAAGACAACTAAATTGACGTAATGTCTTTACCAGATGATTGTAATCACCTTGTTTGGCGATATTGAGCACATGTTCAATTTCGTGTTTTAACCATTTTTGTTTTGAAGCATTAAAAGCGAACTGCGCCAATAATACAAAGGGACTTTCACCGAATTTGATCGAAAGACCTTTGACATACTTGGGTGGAGATAACTGTTCCATACTGATGCCTTTTTATAATTTAAGTGGAATGGTTCTCAAAATATTTTTATTAGGCAAAATTTATCATAAATATATTTTTTGGTAAATAAAACATACTGAATTTTAATAATAAATATTTTTAAAAATTTAACATGGCTAATTATTAACCTACACTTAATAATTAGCTTATTTGACGATGATTTGATGTTTTTGACAAGTCGGGAAGACTTAAATCTGTCCCTACCAAGTAGCTAAAATCAGCCAAAGACAACATTTGTTTATCTTCAATGCTATTTCCATAAGCATAAACGGCATGGTAATTATCTAGCTCATATTTTTCTTGGATACGTTGAGCTTTGTACTCACAGCTACAGTCAGCAGTCAGATAGCACCCTGTATAGTATTGCTGGTCTTGTTCAACGCGGGTACAGATCAGATCGATTGAGAGTATTTCACACACATATTTTAAATAGATATCAATTGAAGCAGAGACCAAAACCACATCATCGCCCAAACTTTGGTGTTGCTTTAGTTGGCTATAAAGTGCTGGGTTAAGTCCTTTGATTAAGAGTTCTGCATAGCGTTTTGCATAAGCGTCAATTTCGCTCACTTCAGCTTGCTTAAACATCGCATGGAAGAGTTTAGAGCGCATATGATGGGCAGGATAAAAACCTAAATAATAACTTTGAATATAAGGCAGGACTTTTAAGCCTTGTAGGGCAATATGTCGTTTTGAATGTACATAGAAGATGAACCCCGTAAAACTGTCTTTGTCATACAGGGTGCCATCAAAGTCAAATAAGGCTAGATTTTTATGCGCTTTGCACGTTGCATGCATGTTTGATAACGTCCATTGACACGAGTGGCAAACCAGTTGGTATTATAGTCACGGCTGAGCTTCGGACCAGAAATGACGACTTCTGGCATCATGGCATAGAAAGGTTCTTTTTTAGTGACTTCTTGATAAAGCTTAGCCACAGCGCGATAGGTTGCTGTATCTTCAAATTTCTTCTCTTTCTCTTTTTTCAGGTCAGAGCGAATTTGACGTGGAGTAACCAAAATATTGTGCTGAGCAAAAACACTGATGAGTTCACGTTCTGATTGACTCTTTGCAGATTTAGGTGAGCCATCTTTGCCATAAAGTAGCAGGTCGCCGTCTAAATCCAGTTCTGCTTCGGTTAAGTCATTTAACATACTTTGGAAGGCGGCATTTCGACTTGAGTACATGCCCGAGTTATAGTCAGCAAAACGGTAGAGCGGTTTGTCATAGTCAGCAGGGTACATCATCAGGCGGTGAATGCCATAGTACAGACCACCATATTGGCTATAAAGGTCTGTACGTAGGTCAGCCATGCTGCCACCTTCACGTTTATTATCTTTGGCATAACCGATATGCACTTGCATTGAACCCAACGTGGTAATCGGGTTCATTTTTTCGCCTACGTCCTGACCGACAAGTTTGGCTGCACCTGTGAGTGCACTGACGTGATAGTGCTTTGACATATAGTCAAAAATTTCACGGTACAGTTCATCCAGTTCGCGTTCTGTTTTAACGCGGCGCATTTGGCTTAAATAGTTATCTTCAGGACTCGGCTGCTCTTTTAAAACCTGTTGGAAATAACCTGCGATGGTGCCACCAATGGCATCGCCGAGCTTATCTTTAAATTTTTCATCTAAGCGATCTTGAACTTCTTTAACCGCTTTTTCACCTAAACCATAAACTTGTGGATCTGCAACAAAGTTAGACTCTTGATCAACCACGGCAATGATCGAACACATATTTTCTTTGTTTTGCGGAATACCAAACTGCTCTGAAATGTCATAAATATCTTCAGCCCATGAACGGCGGTCATTTACGCGTCCGGGAATGATGCGTGCGATTTGTTCAGCATTGAGCTTAGGCTCATCATCTGTCCACCATGAACGATCACCGCAAGCAGTTAAGCCTATAGATATGGCCAAGACACTCAGTGTTTTTAAACCAGAAGAAAGAAACAGCTTTTTATTCATAAACAGAGAACACATGATAAAAGGTGAGCCGAAACAGCAGGTGCAGTATACTATGTCGGTCGAAAAAGTGATGAATTTATATGTATATTGGTCGGTATCAACTGTCAAATCATTTGATTGTTGTTCCGATGGCAAGTGGGTTGGGTTATTAAGAAGAATGAATAGTATTCAGTCTGTTATCGGTTTTATTGTGGTGCAAAATTTGTGCAATGGATTGAGGGGAGCATAACTCATGACGCTTCCATTTCTTTGAAGTTTTTTTTAATAAATCAAACAGAAAATAGTTCAATGAATAGACTGTAATGACATTCTAAAAACAAATTTAAATTAATATTTGAAAAATAAAGTAAAAGGGTTAAGATCTAAAATTAGATCAAAAAATATACTTGTAATAATAATGAGGGGAATATGGAAAATTTTATTAATAGACTAAGAAGCCATATTGAGCATGTGAAAAAAGTAGGGGGCCACTGTACTACAGAAGAAACAACTAAGCAGGCTTTAATCCTTCCTCTATTAGATATTTTAGGTTTTAGCCCTTATGACCCGACCAAGGTGCTTGCAGAATTTGCAGCTGATTTTCCAGGTGTGAAATCTACAGAAAGAGTTGATTATGCCCTTTACTGTAATGGGCAACCTGTAATGTTTATTGAAGCAAAACCTTATGTTGCTAATTTAACGAATCATGCTCCGCAGCTATCTAGATATTTTAATAGTAGTTTAGGAGTGACGATTGGCGCGATCACAAATGGTAAAGAATGGAGATTTTTTACTGATTTAATTAATCCAAATGTGATGGATGATAAGCCATTTTTAACAGTTGATTTTACGAAGAATAAAGCCGAGGATTTGACACAGCTAGCTGAGTTTAAACATGATAATTTTCATGTAGAAAAGCTACGCTTTTTTGCTGAAGAAAATCAATATATCCAGCAGTTTAAAACTGTAATAAAAAGAAGTATTAATGAAGTTGATATTGATTTTGTTCGCTATGTGGCTCAACAAGCAAGTATTCCTCGTCAATTAAACACTAAATTTTTAGAGTCAATTCAGCCTTTTGTAAAACAAGCTGTTGAGCAGTCAATTAGTGATACCGTTGTTAAAGGACTATCTTCGCCTACAATTATTACTGCCCAGCCAGTTGAACAAAAAGTAGAAGTAGAGGAGACTATTGAGATTGTGTCTGAAAGCTCAGCGCTAGCTGACATTGTTAACTCTGAAAATGAAAGAATTGTGACTACTGTTGATGAACAGGAATTAAGTCGTATTGTGACAGAGCTCTTTCCTGAAGTTGAGTTGGTTGCTAAAGACACAGAAAGCTATTTTAGCGTGCTGTTTCAGAATAAAAATAATCGCTGGTTATTTAGATATGATGTAAATCGTAAGAGACCAACCATTCAGTTTGCAGTAGCAATTGATGACTATCGAAAAAAAGAGTTAGAGCGGGCAGGATTGGAAGTGCAAAATAACGGTCAAGTTTTTTTAGATAAACCTGAACACATATATAGAGCCGTAGGCATTTTAAAAGATTGCTTGGATTACTGTAGTAACGATGACAACTTTAAAAGAGCATCTAATTCCTAATAGAAAAAGCCACTTTATAAGTGGCTTTTTCATAGCACAGTAAAACTTCATACTTGAGAGATAGGATAGATCTTATTTTGTCATTACAAGTCATCCTTGGACGTGACCGTCGTGCAAAGATATCAAAATGATGTTTCTAATTTTCGATGAACTATGAATAAGAGTTATGGAGTACAGCCAAAGGCTCGATAACAATCCTCAAAAGCTTATCAAAGAGTAGGCTTTTTTATTTGTGCTATAGTTTAATTGTTACTTAGCAGGCAGAACAATATGAATATCTGTATTGGTGGTGACTTGGATGGTCAAGTAGTGATTTTAAATAAGATGCGATTTAATGCAAAAGAGATAGATCAAAATAAATCATCGAGCTATATCAAGCAAAAGTACGTTAAGGGCGATCAAGTCTTTAATTTTTGGCGACATGCAGAAATGAAAATATGGGATGTTACTCATCAAGTTGAGTTGATTTTAGGAAAGAAAAATTAGCTAGAAGTGGGCAAATAAGCTTTATTCGCTTTTAGTGAAGATTTTCTTATCAATATGGATGAAAAAGCATTTCATATGGGGTTGGGTGGTAGCAATAAAATAATATGTTAAGGTCTATCTATTGCGCGCTAAAAAGCTTATAGTGATAGTGTATTAGAATTATTTATTTTATTGTATTTACTAAAGTTATTTCGCAATTGATTCAACTCTGCGGTTTATCCGATGTATATGATTTAAAAGATTAATTCTTATATTTTTCAAAATTTAAGAGAATATTTATGTCAAACATTACAACTGGTACCGTTAAGTGGTTTAATGAAACTAAAGGCTTTGGTTTTATTTCTAGCGATACTGGAGAAGACGTTTTTGCACACTTTAGCGAAATCCAATCAAACGGTTTCAAAGTGTTGAATGAAGGTCAACGTGTTCAGTTTACGATTGTAGCTGGCAAAAAAGGCCCTCAAGCAAGCTCTATCACAGTAATCTAAGAATATTGTGAATTAAAAAACCCGCTTCAGTTAGCGGGTTTTTTAATGGCAGCTTGTTTACTACTCAGTTGTTAAGGCGTCGTACGCTCACTATCTTTAAGCGGTGAATGGCTTATTTAAAAAATATATGAACAAATATATGAACAAATATTAATTTATCTATAAGAAATCTTTTGAAGGACTGATTAAGAATAGTAGAAAAATCCCTAGATAAAGGGATTTCAATGCCAAGTAATCAATATGAGAATAGGAATGAGGTGAAATTGTGATATTTGCTATGACACCGTAAAAGACTCTAGGAACGAGTTTAGTGATGAAAGTGTAAAAGCTGACTCGGAAAAATGGAGTGATCTATGAGTATTGTTGAATTACATGAAGTGAAGTGCCACTTACACTATGCCGATGATAGCAATGATGTTTCATTAAAAAGCTTTATTGTTGCTGGTGACGCTATAATTAAAAACTACATTACAGATAATTTTGGATCGGAATATCCATCTGCCATTAAACAAGCTGCTTTATTATTAATCGAATACTGGGAACAGCACAGAAAAGATGGGGGTGAGGTGTCTTTGAATGGTAACTACCTTCCGATACCCGTACTCTCTTTGCTTAATCTATATCGCAAGCCCACTGTTTGATAGGTGATGTAGATAATTGTATATATCTTTAGGTAGGTATATTTGAAATTATGATAATTGCAATTGAGAATTATTTGCATTTATTGGGTTTGTGCGTTAGAATCAATTTCAAGAATAAAATTTGACAATGATGTTTCATTAACCCAGCTCTATTGATTCTCCAGAGGCTGGGTTTTTTATCTGCTTTAACAAAAAATAAAATTAGGTTAAATTATACCGATTGTTAAAATAATTATGAGAATAAAAGATCATGAATAAAAAATTTGAATTACATGTACTCAGTCAAATCTATGACTTTCTAATTGAAAGAGAAGGATTTACTGCTCTGAATCTTCATTTTAAGGTTATGGAATTTTTTAGGGAGTTACATGTGGGGGATAAGAGGGATTTTATTGTTTTGGCCCCGAATAAAATCTCAGGTAATTTCGGTGAGGTTACTCATATTCACTTATTAAATATTCCACATTTCCATGAAAAGGAAAAATTCATTCATTGGGCACATAAAGTTCTAAATCGCTAAGCGCCTAATCTGTAAAGAAAGAAAATAATATTGTTTCATAAATTAAACATTGAAATCTTTAGATTTTGATAAGTTATATTTTTAAATCGTGCTAGGCAAAAATGATGAAAATATTTGCAATAGTAAGTTTAGTTTTAATGCTGGGATTAACGGCATGCCAAAAAAGAGATACAGATACGAAAGAGCAGGATAAAACTACAACGCCACATTCCATGGATAAAGATCAGTAAGAAAAAGCTCGCCAAATGGTGGGCTTTTTCAAGAGTTAAAATGGTATAGTAGGGCTGTCCTTTAAGTACTTTTTTCTATGTCTGAAACCTATAAATACATTTACACCCAAATTAGTACATTTGGGTCATTACCTACACATAAAGTTCTTATAAGTAGTGTAGGAAGGAAGACAAAATTAGTTTTCGCTGATAATACTTTTGTTTATAGTACAGTTTCAGATTGGGCTTTAAGTCATTCGGGTCTTGATTCTAGGAAATCAATATGGTCTGAAGAGCCTAAGTCATTTTTAGACAGTGAAAAAACAAGATTAAGCGTATATAGAGCCTCACATCCCGCTTTTATCACTGAAGCAAGCATTGGTTAAACACTAGTATTTTGTATGCTGCTTATGTAATAACTGCCTATATTACAAATAAAGTTTGCTTTGTGGGTGCTTAGGGCGTATAAAGCTAACTCGTTGATGCGGGATGGAGCAGTCTGGTAGCTCGTCGGGCTCATAACCCGAAGGTCGTTGGTTCAAATCCAGCTCCCGCTACCAACGAAAAAGATTCAAAGTTTATAGCCTAGTCTTCACAGATTAGGCTTTTTTTATGGCTGGTTAATTTTATACATAGCGGTTTTTAAGAACGTGCTTTTATACAAGTTACTGGAATGGTGTGTAAGCAGTGAAAGCACAGTATTTCTAGAAAATATCAGAGTTGTAAGTGACGTAAAACAGGTTTAAGTTTTATTCTGATTCTAAAGGCATAATGGGTTTTCCAAATAAACCAATATTTTTATCCCCCCATTGTTTTAATGCAACCAAAATAGGTGCTAAAGAAGTGCCTAGTGTTGATAATCGGTATTCTACTTTAGGAGGAACAACGGCATAAACCTTTCGTAGAATCAGTTGATCCTCTTCAAGTTCACGTAATTGTCTAGTGAGCATTTTTTGAGTGACATTTGGAATTTTCTTCCTCAGTTCATTAAACCTTAAAACATCATCTTCTAATAAATGCCATAAGATAATACTCTTCCATTTACCATCAAGTAAGCCTATGGCAGCTTCAACAGAACATCCTGGTGTGCAATCAAAACGCGAATGTTTTAGCTTACCCATTTCAATAGTATCCTTTTGGTAACTATAAGACGAATTTGTCTGTATAACTTAAAAAACAATATTAAGTAAACTCAAATAACAAAACAAGAGGACAAGTGAATGAAGGCTATTTCTTATATTGACGGTATGGATCATGGTTTTCAAAATCCACTGGTAGATATTGAAAAAGCGATGCCGAGCTTAAAAGATCGGGATTTGTTGGTTAAAGTCAAATCGATTTCGGTTAACCCTGTCGATACTAAGGTTAGACGAAACCCTGTCGTAGCAGGCAACATGCGTATCTTAGGATGGGATGCAGTAGGTGAGATTGTTGAGATCAGTTCTGGCGTGCAACATTTTAAAGTCGGAGATCAGGTCTGGTATGCAGGTGATTTAACTCGGGATGGGAGTAATGCTGAATATCAGGCAGTCGATGAGCGTATTGTTAGCTTAAAACCACAAAGTCTGAGTGATGCTGAAGCTGCTGCGCTGCCATTAACTGCTATTACAGCATGGGAAATGTTATTTGATCGTTTCAATGTTGATTTAGATCAATCTGATAATATTTTAGTGATTGGTGGGGCAGGAGGTGTAGGGTCTATTGCGATTCAATTACTCAAAGCGAAGACAAATTTAAAAGTTATTGCTACAGCATCTAGGGAAGAGACTAAAGCATGGGTTAAGTCTTTAGGGGCTGACTACGTCATCGATCATACCGAAGATTTAAACACGCAAATCAAAGCATTGGGCTTAGATGCACCTCGATATATTTTTTCAACTAATCAAACAGAAACGTATCTTCCCCAAATCTCTAAGCTTATTGCTCCACAAGGTAAGTTTGGCTTAATCGATGATCCGAAATCGTTAGATATCGGTGAGTTTAAGTCTAAGTCGGTTTCTGTACATTGGGAGTTCATGTTTACACGTTCAATGTTCAATACAATAGATATTGAACAACAATCTCAGCTATTACATCAGGTTGCAGAACTGGTGGATAACCATAAAATTAAAAGCACGCTGAATCAGACTTTAGGTAAAATTAATGCGCAAAATTTAAAACTTGCTCATGAACTGATTGAATCTGGGCGAGCGAAAGGGAAAATCGTTTTGGAAGGCTTTTAATTAGTTTTAAGCTCAGCTTAAATAAGTGGGTTAATTTTTAAGTTAAACACTTGAAATTATACATTTAGGATCAAAATTCTGAACAAGGCCATTCTAGGGTTCAGCGCACTAGGATGGCTTTCCTCTTTTTGAAATCTGTTTCATTCATATACACATAACAAAGAGCCTTTGGAATAATTTTTTCAATTCATTAAGTATTATGTTGTAAAGAATGAAACACACAACTTTGATTTAATATATTATCCTCAGCATAAGTCTAGATAGAGCGCCGTGTGGCGCTTTATCTTTATTTAAGTTAAATCAAAACAGTGCTTTGTGAGTATTAAAAATCTTAAGTATGGAGGATTTTGTATAGTTGTGATTATTTGAATACCCAAGAGCTATTTCACTGTTCCTGCTTTTTGCATTTCTTGGTAAAGCTGATCAAGATAATGTTGTTGTTGGACGTTATCTTTAAAGTATTGAACCGTACCGAGATTGTAGGAGACACATTTTCTTGAGAGAATGTCGCTATGACAAGATTAAAATACACCGCAGAAATCAAAGAACGAGCAGTACGTTTGCTGCTTGAATCTGAACAAGATTATCC
>NZ_MVON01000050.1:0-9076 GCF_002018925.1 Acinetobacter sp. MF4642 | reverse complement strand
TGTGCTGGCGACAATAGCAAGAGTGAACCACCTGATCCCTTCCCGAACTCAGAAGTGAAACCTCTTAGCGCTGATGGTAGTGTGGAGTTATCCATGTGAGAGTAAGTCATCGCCAGCTCATTAATTCTAAATCCCCCTCCGCTTAATGCAGAGGGGGATTTTTTTATGCTGGAAGGTTAAATAATATAAATGAGAAAAAAGTGAAGAGCCGAGAATATGTATCTATATAAATGGTAAAAAGCCAGCATTTTCTGACTTTTATGTCATATTTAAAAAGGTCACAGAGCACCTTTTAACGTTTCTTGATGTGCTTTAACCTGTTTGGCATATTTCTTTCCTTGACGTTTCATTTTCCAGCTCGAATGGTAGCCTGTTGGACCGACATTATAATAAGCCAAAGCTTTGGGCCAACTTTCTGCTTTTTGGTTATAGTTAGCGAGAATATAAGTGCCACAATTAATATTATTAATTTCTTCAAATAAATCGCCAGGGCAGGTTTGTTGCCAATAGCGCGGGATAACTTGGGTAAGTCCAATAGCACCAGCAGGGGAAACAGCATAATTTCTATAGCTGGACTCTTGTCTTATGACCGCCGCAACTAGTAATGGATCGACATTATAGCGATCGGCACTTTGTACAATCATGGGTGCAATACGTAGTGCTGTAGTTGGTTCAACAGCATATGCCTTTTGAATGCCATTGGCTAATTTTGCTGAACGCTTTTCAACGGAACCGCCACCAAGTGATGCACAACCAGTAAATATTAAAAAAGTTGTTGTTAAAACTAAAACAGATTTAGCTTTAATATGAGATGTTGGCAAGTATCGTTGATAATTAAGCAAACTGTATATCCATTGGTATAATGTCTGAGAAGATCATATTGAGCTGTGCAATTACAGTCAAGTTGAGACAGAAGGGACTATTTTATGGTTTTGTTAAATCCGTACTTTATTTAAGCTAAATAGAGGTGATTAATCGAAATCCTAGATTTTATGCTGTGAGTAGACCCGCTTGCAAAGATAGTTTTGTCATATAAACCCATCGTATTTAGCTTCTTTATAGGTGATTGCATGGACAAGTCAAAGAAATTCCTCTTGCTTATAGCAAATAGCCTAAGCAGTATCTACATTGGTAAGACTGGCTATTCTCCAAATATTAAGTTTGAAATTATGAGGATATAAGGCCTAATGTAAAGACATGACTGAGGACTTATAAAAAGTTTCAAATTTCAAAAAAGGGTATTTCTCACATATGGAAAACAGTATTGAATATTTGTTTTATGATGCTCATCGATAATGTTTAAAAATAGAGTGGAGATACATAAAAAATTAAAAACATTTATCTAATATTAAATTTACTCAATAAATCTAAATTCTGTGATAGCGATACGTTTTTTGAAGCCCAACAAATAAGTTCAGCCGTTGTTAGATAGCATGAATCTAAGTCCAACGCTTTCTTATTTACATTACTTTCAATGTGAAGCCATGATTCTTTATTTAGAGAAACCATGGCTTCAACATGTCCGAAAGGGATGTTTTAATTTATTTCAATTCGCTTGATGACTTTCCGAGTTCACGGCGTGCAATGATGAGTTGCTGAATTTGTTGCGTACCTTCAAAAATATCTAGAATTTTAGAATCTCTTGCCCATTTTTCTAAAAGCTCATCTTCGTTGTAGCCTACTGTTGAGGCAAGTTCGACGCACTTAAGGGTAATTTCATTACAAATTCGACCAGCTTTGGCTTTGGAGATGGAGGCTTCTTTTGAGTTTGGCTTTTTGTTATCTGCCATCCAGGCGGCTTTTAAGGTCAGTAAACGAGCTGCTTCCCATTCGGCTTCCATACGATAAATTTGGCTCGCAATATGAGTCGTTTGTAAGTATGGCGTTATATATTGAGGATCTAAACAATCGCTGAAGATCTCTTTAATGCGTTCTAGTGAGGCCTTGGCACAGCCTATAGCCATGGCTGCAACGAGCGGACGGGTATTATCAAAAGTTTCCATCACGCCAGCAAAGCCTTTATCAATGTCAATTACTGCATTTCCCAGTAGGTTATTGGCAGGCACTCGGCAGTCGATTAAACGAATAACTGCGGTATCAGAGGCTTTGATTCCTAGTTTATGTTCTAAACGTTCTACTTTCATGCCAGCAGTCCCTTTAGGAATTACAAAAGATTTGATGGCTGAACGACCTAATTTTTTATCCAGAGTTGCCCAAACGACGATAGCGTCGGCACGGTCACCTGAAGTCACGAAAATCTTTTCACCATTTAAGATGTAATCTTTACCATCTTTTATTGCTGTGGTGCGAATCGCGGCTGAGTCCGAGCCACAGTTTGGTTCAGTGATTGCCATGGCTGCCCATGTATTTTTGAAACGCTCTAACTGCTCTTCATTGGCAACAGCTGCAATTGCTGAATTTCCTAGACCTTGGCGGGGCATCGATAGGAGTAAAGCGGTATCTCCATAACACATTTCAATTACACTTAAAGCGGTAGAGAGATTCACTCCATTTTTATTGCCTTGTTCATTTGTACCTCGCTTGCCGACAGCAGCCCCCGCATTCATACCTTCACCACCTTCATTCATACCATCGACCAAAGATGCCAACATATCCAGTTCTTTAGGATAGCTGTGTTCAGCTTTGTCGTATTTTCGGGAGATAGGACGAAGTACATTGATGGCTACTTGGTGGGCTTGATCAATCAGTAATTTAAATTTTTTAGGGTTTTGTAAATTCATGCCAGTTTTCCTTTTTATTATGCATGTAGACCAGAGTGAACAATCGCTGTTGCACGTAAATCACGATACCAACGCTCAACAGGATGTTCTTTGGTGAATCCGTGCCCACCTAAAATCTGTACACCATCGGTGCCAATTTTCATGGCTTTTTCGGCACAAAGTAAGCGTGCTAAATAGGCTTCACGGTGAAATGTCTGCCCAGATTCAGCTAGACTTGCGGCATTTAGAATGAGCATACGCATTGCATCAATTTCAATGGCCATATCGGCAATCATAAAAGCAACACTTTGACGATGTGAAATGGGTTCACCAAAGGCGGTACGTTCATTGGCATATTCAATACAATATTTTTTGACCGCCTCACATGTGCCGACCGCCATTGAACACCACATTAAATTGCCGAGGTCTAAAAATGCCGTGTAGTTGAAATCTTCATCACCTAAGCGTAAAGCAGGGGTTTGATTAAAAATTAAAGTTGCTGTTTCCGTTGCTTTGAGCCCCATAGCGGGAGATTTTTTAAACTGAATACTTTCATCCCGTCTGAGAATAAAAACTTCAGCTTGACCATTAAGTTCAGCACTGACAAGGAAAATATCTGCACTTTCAGCCAATAGTACCAGTGTCTTTTCACCTTGAATAAAATATTGACCATCACGTGAAATGGCTTTGGTTTTTAACTGGTAAGGATTAAAAGCAGGCGTAACTTCTTGAATTGCAAAGCTAGCGCGAATACTACTGTCTTGCGCAAAACTGTTCAAATATAAAGCTTGTACTTGCTCAGAACCCCATTGTGTAACGGCATTAATTACACTAAAGGTAGAGAGCATACCAGCGGCTAAACTAAAATCACCTTTGGCCAGATGCTCCGCAATAAGCACATTACTCAGAATATTTTTCTCAGCAGCGACACCACCGAGTGCCTCAGGCAAAGCATAAAAGTTCAGACCTAGCTCTTCGATATATTGCCAAAGTTCTGTTGGAAAAGTTTCATTTTGATCGGCACTTGCGGCTAATGGGTAAAGTATATGGGCGGCAAACTGTGACATGGTGTCGATGGTCATTTGCTGATCTTCTGAATAGCTCAGATCAAATAATGATTTTTCTTGATTGTTGAGCCGTTGTTTATGTAGATCTTTATTGGCTTTAAAGGCTTTTTGTGTTTTTGATAGAGTCTTATAGCCAGCTTTTGAGCCTTGATAAAGCGATTTCTCCATAAATTTTCTAAGTTTTAATTGGTCAAGTACGTCGCTACTTGCCATTTTTGTGATCAGTGATAAGCCAAATCCCTGTGCCTTATTTACCATATTTGTCATTATTTTCATCCAGCAGAATTATTCTGTGGTTTTATGCTGACATAGCGGCATACGAATAACTATGTCATGACTGACATGATGTATTGTCAAAGATAAACGGTAGGTGGTGTATTTTAAATTGTTCTAATAATTTGTTTTTAAAGTTTTTTATGGAATTGTTGGAAATTGAATTGATTGATCAATTGACCAAAATGACATTGCGTCATTTTGGTCAATGTACTTTTAGATAAATTTTTTCACCATTGCACGAACATTGGTTTTTGCTTCAATCACAGTCATAAAGGTATAAGCACCGATGAATTTACGGCTGATAAACATAAACTCTTTGGGTGGCACACTGAAATAGCGAGACGCCATCGACTTTGAGGCTTGTTGCATTACACGGCTATGAAGCTGACTGGCTTTCCAGTCATAAGCAAAGTGTTCATCCATAACACCAGCAGGTAAGTCTGGGTTGTTGCTTGGGTTGCTGAATGCTTCAGTTGCAAGTAAGAAGACCTTAGCCATATCGGGTTTAATGCTTTGAGGGATAGAGTCGAAAAACTCATAGCCTGTCATCGCTTGAACCATTTCTTCACTACTATGATTAAACCCAGCATGAATGAGCTTACGTGCTACACCGAGTAAGTGTTCATCAAACTGTCGGATTGCGCCAAAATCAAGCAGAACGATTTTGTCCAAGATGTCATTGCCATTACCTAAGCGAACGAGGTAATTACCAAAGTTCGGGTCGGTCTGCATTTCACCCCATTCAAAAATCTCGCGTACCGCAATTTCAAGTGATGCTTCACCAAGTTTGTTGCGACGTTCTTGTGGCAGAGACAGCATGACAGGGCTGTTAATCGGCACGCCACGTTCAAAGGTCATACATAACACTTGGTCTGTGCAGTAGCCATCTATAATTTGTGGCACGATGTAGCGTGGGTCTTCTTTTAAGCGAGTAGCAAAGCGGCGTGTGGTTGCAGCCTCAATTTTATAATTGACTTCACGGTGCATCATCTCACGAACTTCATCGAACCATTGGTCGAACTCGCGTGTTTGCGGAACCATTCGTGTCAGTTTAAGCATGTTTTTGAATAGACTCATGTCTGAGTCAATGGCTTCAGCAACGCCTGGATATTGAATTTTCAATACCATCTCTAAACCATCAGACTTACGCGTTGCACGGTGGACTTGTGCCAGTGATGCAGTGCCCAGTGGCTCATGATCGATGGTTAAATCATCTAGTTTAGAACCCAACTGGTTGTGCAGTTGCTGTTTTATCGCAGGCCACGCTAAAGCGACTGTTTGGTTATTTAAAGTATTTAAGGCTTGCGTGATTTCTTCAGGTAGAAAGTGTTCACCATAAAGTGCCATCATTTGGCCAATTTTGACGATAGAACCTTTAAGTTTGCCTATTTCAGAAACAAGATAATCGGCCTGTTCTTTCATTGCTTTTTTGCGTTTCTTTTCTTTTTCTTCTTCGCTAGAAAACATAGTTGTCGCATTAGACGCAGCCCAACGTGTTCCAGCAAGCAACGAAGCTTTGGCAATCGATAAACGACGATCCATAGAGGAGGTTTTCAGTTGTTTAAGCTTATCGTTGTGATCTGACATAATTCAGTAAAATCCTTTCATCAGCAAGGGCAGCATTTTAGATTGTAACGGATAATATCGTGTATTCACGTATTAAAAAAGTTCAACTTGCTGAATCTCGAGTTAAAAAAGGCCATAAGTGTTAAGCAACCATCTAAATAAAGCCTAATCGGGATTGTTACATGCGAAATTTTACTTTAAGGGTATTTTTCTGAATCAATTCATCTTTATGCATTTGTATGTGTTGCAGGATCATTTCTTGTACCGGTTGGTGCATAAACCCATGTGCATAACCTTTAACAATGATGATGCTCGGTAGGCTAAAAAAGAAGTATCGAGCATCTTCAATAGTTGCACATTCATAGATCCCTTGTTGCTGTAACAGCTTTTGGAAATAGGCTTTTTCAGTGGCGACATGATTGTTTTCGGTGTCATTCCAATAGCGTTCACGCATCGCCATTAAATTGTTGTGTTTATAACTCATAAATTTGGGGAATATTGGCAGAAGAACTCACCTTATAATAAGGCTGTTTGATCAGGTTTCAATGCAAAGCCTGTGACTTCATGTAAAAAGCTGTGCGGTGGAAATTTTATAAGAGGCTAGTATGTTCATACAAAATAGGATGTTATATTAAAGCGCTGCAGCACGCAGATGCTGTGAATGATTAGATTAAAAAATCAATGAAGAAAATTTGCTTTGGGGAAAGGAATTGAAACAAATATTCAGTGCGTTGCTTGTTGTGGGATTATTCAGTGGTTCAGCCTATGCAATGGGCCCAACTAAAAAATATGAAGCATGCATGAAGCAAACTGGCAATGTCTTGAGTGAAATTGATGCATGCATGAGTAAAGAATATAAAGTACAAAAGAAACGCTTAAAGAAAGTATTTAAGCCGTATTTAGCGAAGGCTCCTGCAGAAGAGCAAGGACTGGTTAAACAGTCTCATCAGCAATGGCTGGCGCAGCGTGATCAGATTTGTAATAACAAACCTATCGTGAAAAATGAAAAGACTGAATTACAGCGTATTTCTTGTCTGATGCAAATGACGCAAACCCGTGCAGATATGTACGAAGCACGTACAGGCAGTATCAGCAAATAAGAGCAAAGCGTATGAAAATGTGTTTGCCGTGCATCAAAACATTATAAATCATAGAAAAACAGGGTATCATAAGGCGTTTTTATTATGACCTTGGAGACGCCTTTAGTGGATCGCCCGACTATTAGCCCTGAACATATACAGGAAGCCGCTGAAAACTTAAGCACAATTCGTGATTTTATCCGTTTTGGAGTGACAGCATTACGTCAATACGATGCACATTTAGGTCAAGGTACAGAAGACTATTTTGCTGAAAGCTCAGCTTTGGTTTTACAAACTTTATCTTTAGATTGGAATGCGGATGCTGAAATCTTAGAGTCGAAGCTACTACCAAGCGAAAAGACAGAAGTTTTAAGCTTATTAGAACGTCGTATTAATGAAAAAGTACCGACTTCGTATTTGCTTAATTTGGCTTATTTTGATGGCAAACCATATTATGTCGATGAACGAGTACTGATTCCACGTTCACCGATTGCAGAATTGATTCAAAACCGTTTTGCGCCTTATTGCTTAGGTGAAAATGGCCAAATGGGTGAAGCAGTCAATAACTTGCCAGAAAACCCGAATCCAAAAACGCCACAACGTATTTTAGATATGTGTACGGGCTCAGGTTGTATCGCGATTGCTTTGGCTTATGCGTACCCAGATGCCGAAGTAGATGCAACGGATATTTCTAAAGAAGCTTTAGAAGTGGCTCAAATTAACTCAGAACACCACGACAAACAGTATCAAGTGGCTTTACTTGAGTCTGACTTGTTTTCTAAAATTCCTGCTGAAAATCAATACGATCTTATCGTGTCTAATCCACCTTATGTGGATGCTGAAGACATGGCAGATTTACCTGAAGAATTCCACCATGAGCCAGAATTGGCACTGGCGGCAGGTCAAGATGGCTTAGATTTGGTTCGTAAAATGTTAGCTCAAGCGCCAGATTACTTAACTGAAGATGGTCTCATCGTGATTGAAGTGGGTAATTCTGAATGGGCAATGCGCCAAAACTTTAATACTGTTGATTTTTACTGGTTACAGTTCCAAAAAGGCGGTACAGGAATTTTTGCATTGACTGCAGCTCAATGTCGTCAATTCCGTGATTTATTCATTCAATCTGTTCAAGCATAAAAGGAGTCGTTGGACATGGCAGGTAATAGTATAGGGCAACTCTTCCGTGTAACGACTTGTGGTGAATCTCATGGTGTAGGCTTAATGGCGATTGTGGATGGTGTTCCACCGGGTCTTGAGCTTACAGCAGACGATTTGCAAAAAGATTTAGACCGTCGTAAGCCGGGAACCTCTAAATTTGCGACGCAGCGCAAAGAACCAGATGAAGTTGAAATCATTTCAGGTGTGTTTGAAGGTAAAACAACAGGCACACCAATTGGTTTATTGATCCGTAACACTGATCAAAAATCCAAAGATTACGGCAATATTGCACAAAGCTTCCGTCCGGGACATGCAGACTATACTTATACACAAAAGTATGGTTTCCGTGATTACCGTGGTGGTGGTCGTTCAAGTGCGCGTGAAACGGCTATGCGTGTGGCTGCGGGTGCAATTGCGAAAAAATACTTGGCTGAAAAGTTTGGTATTTTAATTCGTGGTCATGTGACCCAAATTGGAACTGAAGTTGCGGAAAAATTGGATTGGAATGAAGTACCTAATAATCCATTTTTCTGTGGCGATGTCGATGCCGTACCGCGTTTTGAAGCACTCGTGACTTCATTACGTGAACAAGGTACCAGTTGCGGCGCAAAACTTGAAATTTTGGCTGAAAAAGTGCCTGTAGGTTGGGGTGAGCCTGTTTTTGACCGTCTAGATGCTGACATTGCCCATGCCATGATGTCGATTAACGCGGTCAAAGGGGTTGAGATTGGTGATGGTTTTGCCGTTGCTGGTCAGTTTGGACATGAGAGCCGAGATGAGTTAACCACTGATGGCTTCCTTGCGAACCATGCAGGGGGCATTTTAGGTGGTATTTCGAGTGGCCAAACTATTCGTGTTGCAATTGCGCTTAAACCAACAGCATCTATTACCACACCGGGTAAAACGATCAATATTAATCGTGAAGACACGGATGTATTAACCAAAGGTCGTCATGACCCTTGCGTGGGTGTGCGTGCGGCTCCGATTGCAGAAGCAATGCTTGCGATTGTTTTAATGGATCACTTTCTGCGTCATCGTGCTCAAAATGCAGATGTCGTTGCACCATTTGCACCGATTGAATACTAGGGTCTGTTGAGAATTACCGAGAGTTAATTAAACTCGCGCACAGTTGAATCATGGCTTCAAAACTCGTATCTGTTTTACAACTACGCATCGCTATACGTTTAAATTCTTTTAACTTACAGAAATA
>NZ_MVON01000049.1:0-9829 GCF_002018925.1 Acinetobacter sp. MF4642 | reverse complement strand
CCATTTCAGTAAAAACATGTCGAGGTACGCCAACCAAGCGTTTGAATTCAGAATCTGAAAAACGATTTAATTTCTGATATCTCATGAAATTTATATTGAGGTGGTTTTTACTTTCGCAAGAGGTCTATTATTAAAAGTACTAACTGATAATGGATATCCTGATAAGAAATTTTATAAAACTCAAGACTATGTAAAGTGTAAAGAAATTTTAAAACTAGATAGTTTTGAAGTTCAACTTAATCAATATCCTAATTTAGGAGTTTTCAAACCGTTTGTAAGTTGGAATAGCTCAAGCCCTACAAAATCTATCGTTTGGTAAGATGGTTATAATTCAGTTAAGCATAATAGAGGCGATAATATTCATAAGGCAAACCTTGAAAATTTACTTAATGCTGTCTCAGCGATTCATATACTTCTAGAAAGTCAGTATGGTAATAAAATATTTAAAAAATGGGAAAGCTATACAGAAGATAGAAGTATGTTTTACACAGTTAAAGCTCCTATTTGGGAGTTAAAAGAAATTACAGTTCCTATATTGGAGCAAGCCTATCAAGTAAAAACTAGTTGGATTGGTCCTAGAAAGTATTTTGAAGATTTTCCATTATAAGAGTTAATTTTTACTGACAAAAACTCTGTGAAGCTAGATAGATAAAACATTTTAATTTAGGTTGACGAGATACGGCATAAATAAAGCATTAAATGATACTCAAGACCTTATACAGCAAGGCTTTAACCTATTTTACTAAATCATCATTCTGTCAACCTACGTCAACCTACGTCAACCTAAAAAAATGCATTTCGTATAGCTACGTATAGCAAAAAAACGCCGTGTATCTTGTTGTACAACACTGGTGCAATTTACTTGGACGGCTCTATGCTTCAAACCACATTGAAAACCCATTGAGAACCTTACAAATAAAGCATCACGGCTCTTTTATGTGGATTATTGAAAGTAGCTTTTTGTCCAAGTACGTCCAAGTAAATCCGTACAGCTACGTACAACAAAATAAGTAAAAAAGAGCTTAAATCTTGTCATACAAGACACAGGCAATTTACTTTGACAGACCCACACATAAAACAGCATGTATATTCAATTGAAAGCCCTACCAGTATTACATTACAGCCGTTTTAAGTGCGTTTTTTAAAGTGGCGTTTCGTCAAGGTACGTCAAAGTAAATCCGTATGACTACGTATAACAAATTCAGGGTTTAGAATCTAAAATTCACCCTTATGGATTTCAAATCTAATAGGGTTTAATCGCACTGGCATATTACCGATCTGTGTCGCAAAAAGGCTTTAAATCTTGCATGACAAGGTTTTATGTTTTGTTTGACAAGATGCCTTTAAAATCACCCTTAAAAATACACTCAAAGCTGGGCTATACAAGGGTTTTAGAGCTTTTATTAAAAGTGCGTTTTGTCATGCTACGTCAAACAAAAAAAGTCTGTTTTGTCGTGCTACGTCGTACAAGATAGGCACAAATTTAGAGATACGAGGACGGCTTATTTTGTGTGATACAGCTCACTTACTAAAATTAGTATGTATGCCAAGCAATATAAGGGACACGGCGACTTTTGATCTTTAATTTCGTATCACTACGTATCACAAGATAGTTGAAAAAGAGCCTATTCCATCTAAGTACATCTAAGTAATTTTTGCTTTACAGCGTATTGATGGAAATTGATAAACAGGCCATATAGGGAAAGTCTTACAGCAGAATTGTAATTTTCATTTCGTAAAGCTACGTAAAGCAAAATTACCCTTACAGCACTACATACCAAAACAGCATAAAAACACGCCTAAAGCCACACGGTGCAAGCTTTACGTCAATTCTGACGATAAAGTGTTTTGTAAGACTACGTAAGGGTAAATGAACATGGAGAGAATTATATTTTTCCTTGATGGGCTACCAGTAGTAAGGTTATTAAAATGACCTCTAATCCATACACATAAAGGCTTTCCGCTATTTGATGGTTGCTTGATTCCATCAAGGTACATCAAGGTAAACGTGCCTTTAAATTTCGTCACTGGCGAAAGTTAAAAACAATTCCCCATTTTAAATGCGGTATTGGGTTTAAGGGTTTTAGGTGCATCCAATTTGGGATATACCCCTGAAAACAAAGGTAAACGCAAAATTGCGCTCTATAAATATCAAAATCAAATAACAGGTTTTATAAGGTTCTAGCCCTTTTAACCGCCCCGATAAAACACAGCAAGCCAATACACCAGTAAAGCTAATATTTAAATAAAAGGCGTGGGAGAGCGTTAAAGCGTGGTTTTAATGCCCCCAAATTTGGGGGTATCTTTTCACTACATTTTAAATGTGGTTCGGTGCAGTGGGTGAATTAAGGTTTAGGCACATGATAAAAACCGCCTAGCAGTGATTAAATTAGTCGCTATATAGTCACAGTGAAATTTATAGAAATATAAATAATTGTTTTAATTAATTATATTAATTTAGATTACGTTCTGTATTGGAAAATAACACTGCTATTGATGAAAAAGCCCTCTGATCAGGGCTTTTGATCTTTAAGCCAGACGTATACTGCTTTTATGCGCAAACCACAGATAAACACACAATAAAGCGATGGCAATGCAAAAGCTAATGACCCCGAAACTTAATCCAAAGTGATCTGCCAGATAACCCACAGCTACAATAGGCACAATCGTACCCAAATAACCAATAAAAAGATAAGTCGACATCACCGCAGCACGATTCTCTAAGCTGGTCATGGCATGAATGAGACCAAAGGAACCAATCAAGGTCAGGCCATGTCCGACACCAACGAGAAAATCACTGATAAAGAAAAATGCACTCAGTTGAAATAGCATACACAGCGCCAAAATGCCTAAGCTTGCAATCAAGGTAATTAAGCCATAGTTGAGGCACTTATAAGCAGGAATACTTCTGGCAAAATACTGCACCACGGCAGAGACAATGAGAATGCTGGTAATGGCTGAACCGCTGATAAGGGGGCCGTGCCACGGCAAAATATCCCGCACAAATGACGGGGATAAGGATGCAAATAAACTAAACGCGGCAAAGGCACTAAATGCGGTAAATCCAACGATCAAAAACAACTGATGATATTGCACTTCTGGTCGGAGTAGCTTTGGGGCAATACTAAAGGGCTGTGCGGTAAATGTGGGAGACTCAACCCAAAATAAACCAAAGAAACACAGTACAGCACCAAGAATGACCGGTAGATAAGGGCTGACCAAAGGGTATTCTGAAAATTGAGCTATCAGGCCACCAATCAGCGGGCCTAAGCCAAAACCTACTGCGGTAATAATCGAACTGAGCTGCGGCGCAATCTGTTGATGGCTTTTGGGCACGGTATACATCAGTCCCAGTAAGGCCGAAGTGGTCATCAAACCAGATGCAATACCAATAATAAAGCGCCCCAAAGATAAGATGAGAGCATCAGAAGCATAAGCGGAAATCACCAACCCGATGCTGATAAACACCAACCCTACTTGTAAGGTGCGTAAATAGCCAATGCTATTACTGGTCCGGCCGAGAAACAGTAAAGTAGCGAGACAACCAAACATATAAGCCACAAAAATATAGGTAATCTGACTCGGCACCAGATGCCATAAGGCTTGATACAGCGGGTAAAGTGGACTGGCTAAGGCAGTCCCCATCGTTCCCATCATTAAGGCGAGGCTGACCATACAAAATGGACGCCAAGAAGTGCTTGTTGTCATGCAAATGCCATGCGGCTCTCTCGGTCAAAACAAGAATATTTTGATGCCCAAGAGAAAAAGGATAGAGAGCAACAGTGTATCGGTTTGTGGAAAAAATGGTCAACTAAAAACTTGAAAAAGAACGCAATAAAACTTAGCCATAGCGTTTCAGCAGTTTTAAGAACTCAGCCAACTCCTCTTCATTAACCTGTTCAGCTTGTGCTAATACATGATGGCGTAAGTGTGCTTCAACGAGTTCATTCATCAGCCCATTGACCGCGCCTTTAATAGCAGCGACTTGTTGTAAAACATCGATACAACTGGCATCGGGATGTGTGATCGAGAGTTCAACTGCGTTGACCTGCCCTTGTAAGCGTTTCACACGGTTTAAAATTTTTTTATCTTCATGCAAATGGCTCAACACTTTGCTCCAAAAATAAATATACTAAGGGGGAGTATATTGGTGAATGATTTAAAATGCAAAATACCCCATCACGTCAGCATACGCATCATTTTGATGACGGTAATCCACTGGCACAAAAACGGATTTTAATGGCGACCATTTTAACGGCAGTCATGATGTTATTAGAAGTGATTGGTGGATGGATTTTCCAATCAATGGCTTTGCTGGCGGATGGTTGGCATATGAGTTCGCATATGTTGGCACTGGGTTTGGCTTATTTTGCTTATCGTGCTGCACGGCATTATGCCCATGATCAGCGCTTTAGTTTCGGCACATGGAAAATTGAAATTCTTGCAGGTTACAGCAGTGCTATTTTGCTGATGGTAGTAGCAGGTTTTATGGCTTTTCACTCGATTCAGCGTCTATTCTCGCCTGTACAAATTCATTATAACGAAGCGATTCCAATTGCGATTTTAGGCTTATTGGTGAATTTAATCTGTGCATGGTTGCTGCATGATGGTCACCATCACCATCACCATCACCATCACCATCACCATCACCATCACCATCACCATCACCATCACCATCACGCTCATGATCATGCATCAGAAGTACATAGCCATCATCTTGATTTAAATCAGAAAGCTGCATTTATGCATGTGGTGGCAGATGCCGTGACTTCCATTTTTGCCATTATCGCACTGATTTTTGGTAAATATTTGGGCTGGGATTTTCTCGATGCTGCCCTTGGGATCGTGGGGTCAATACTGGTGGCCAAATGGGCACTGAGCTTAATGCAAGAAACAGGAAAAACCTTGTTAGATGCTGAAATGGATCATCATGTGGTGGATGAAATTCGCGAAGTGTTGGCAGAACTACCGCAGACGACCTTGACCGATTTACATGTGTGGAAAGTAGGCAAAGGCAAGTTTTCCTGCATTTTGGCTTTAGAAACGACGGTAGACTTAACTGCGGATCGCGTGCGGGCAATGCTCTCGATTCATGAGGAAATTGTTCATGTCTCGGTGGAAATTAATAGTACAGCCCTCACTGTTCCACGTGAAACTTTGGCCAGTTCATAAGCAAGGCGTGTTGGGTTTCGGTAAAGCCGTGGAAAAAATGATTCAATGCTTGAATAATACGCTCTACACTAGCACCGTGGTTCTCCGATTGAAAGAGCAAAAAGTGATGATAAAAAAACTGGGTTTGGCACTACTCACAAGTGCAATTGCAAGCATGAGTATGGCCAGCGTAGAAAGTGTTCAAGCCAACTTAAAAAAGAATTATCCAAATATTAATGTTCAAAATATTCAAAAAACAGAAATGTCGGGCATTTATAGCGGATCTTTAGATGGCGAAATTGTGTATTTAGGCGAAGCGGCTGAGCATGTGATTGCAGGTTCGATGGTACGCTTAAAAGATCAGAAAAATTTAAGTGCTGCCTTATATGTGCAACAGAATTCGCTCGATTGGAACAAGTTGCCGCTAAAAGATGCCATTAAAAGCGTTAAAGGCAACGGCAAACGCCAATTGGCGGTTTTTTCAGACCCAAACTGTCCTTACTGTAAGCAGTTAGAGGCTGAGCTGAATAAACTGAATGATGTGACCATCTATACCTTTATTTATGCTATTAAGGCGCAATCGATTGCACCGTCGAAACAAGTGTTTTGTGAAGCAGACCCTGCCCTCGCATGGAAAAATTTGATTGCGAAAGGGACCCAACCGACGTCGAAAAAACCGTGTGCCAATCCAATTGAGCGCAACATTCAACTCGGTCGTAGTCTGGGTTTACAAGGGACGCCTGTGGTTATTTTCTCAAATGGCTTTAAAGTGAATGGTGCTGTGCCTTCAACCACCATTGAAAATATGTGGCGTGAACTGGGCTTATAAGAGTTCAAAGATGCATAAAAAAAGCACCTGAAACGGTGCTTTTTTTAATGGCTGAGTTTAGGTTTTTTTGGTGACCATGTTGTAAATGAATAGAATAACGATAGCCCCAATAACTGAAGCAATAAAGCCTGCGGCAGAGCCTTCACTATAGAGACCAAGTAAACGACCACCATAAGTGGCTACGAGAGAACCTGCAATCCCCAGTAAAGTGGTGACAATAAATCCTGCTTTGTCATCGCCAGGATGGATAGCACGTGCGATGAGACCTGCAATAAAACCAATCACGATTGCAACGATAAGTGACCACATGAGCCAGCTCCTTTTTTATCATGTCTTTGTTTTTACATCATGTGCAAAAATATCATCAGGCATAATGCGACTGTGCGGTAGAGCGAATCTGCTAAAAACTGTATGTTTTATGTACTTAGCTCACGATAAAAATAAAAAAAGTGGCCTTCGGCCACTCTTTTTTCGATTGATCTTAAAGACCAATTTCACCAATAAATGGCAAATGACGGTACTTTTGGTCATAGTCTAGGCCATAACCCACAATGAATCGATCTTCGACATTAAAGCCTAAAAACTTCACATCGAGTTCAATTTCACGGCGTGAAGGTTTGCTGACTAAGGTACATAGTTCAATTGAGTTGGGAGAGCGTGTTTCTAAAATTTCGAGTACTTTGCTCAAGGTGTTGCCTGAGTCGATAATATCTTCAATCACCAAGACATCTTTACCGCGAATTTCACCGTCTAAATCTTTTAAAATTTTTACATCACGTGAAGATACCGTACCGCCACCGTAGCTCGAAACCGTCATGAAATCGAGTTCATGGGGTTTTGAAATGGTACGACATAAGTCTGCCATGAAAATGACTGAACCACGTAATAAACCAATCAGTACGAGTTCCTTATCACTGTTTGCATAATGCGCATCGATTTGTGCACCAAGCTCTTTTACTTTCGCTTGAATCTCTTCAGTAGAAATCATTACGCTCATTTGAACGGTCATGGGTAGATACCTAAAAATTAAAAAAAATCAAAAATAAAAAAGGCGTTGACCTGCAACACCTCTATATATGCATTAATTTTAATATATCTCTAAACGAGATGCACCCCCTTTTGCCCGCTGAAAATGTAATCATTTCATTGCAGGCGGGATGCAGCTTGGTTTAGAAGCGAAAAACAAAGTCTTTTCAAAACTTGATTAACCGCTTAAATTTACGCTATTTGCTACTTAGTTTTGCACATAGGCTTTCTGACCAAAAATATAAGTCGCATGAATATTGCGGTCATCACCCATGGTCATTAGGGCAAATAACGCATCTTCAATCCCTTTTGCACGTTGCTGACGTAATGCTTGCAGCGCGGTTGCTTTGAGGTCGAGCACCACAAAGTCGGCTTCTTTGCCTATATTAAAGTTACCGAGTTTATCATCCAAGCTCAGTGCTTTGGCACCGCCCAGCGTAGCGTGGTAGAGCGATTCAAACGCAGACAATTTATCGCCCTGAAGCTGCTGCACTTTATAGGCTTCATTGAGGGTTTGTAGTTGGTTAAAAGAGGTCCCTGCACCAATGTCTGTACCCAGCCCCACTTTTACCTGCTTTTCCCAAGTCTTATTCAATGGAAATAAACCACTGCCTAAAAATAGGTTGGAGGTCGGACAGAAAGCAATGGCTGAATCCGTCTGATGCATGCAATCCCACTCCGCGTCTTCTAAATGCACGCAGTGGGCAAAGACCGAATGCGAACCGGTTAAGCCAAAGTGATGATAAACATCGAGATAACCTTGCTGCTCAGGGAATAAGTCTTTCACCCAAGCGATTTCATTTTTATTTTCACTTAAATGCGTATGCACATACACATCTGGGTATTCAGCTTTGAGCTGCCCTGCTTTAGCCAATTGCTCTGGTGTTGAGGTTGGAGCAAAACGTGGCGTAATCGCATAAAGGTTACGGCCCTTGCCATGCCACTTCTCAATCAGTGCTTTAGAGTCCGCATAAGCACTGTCAGGTGTGTCACACAGACCTTCAGGTGCATGACGATCCATCATGACTTTACCTGCGATCAGGCGCATCTGGTGCTGCCCTGCTGCTTCAAATAGTGCATCTACCGATTCGGTATGCACAGTACAGAAGACCAAGGCTGTGGTGGTGCCATTTTTTAGCAGTTCTTGCACAAAGAATTGGGCAATCTGGTCGGCATAGGCTTTATCTGAAAATTGTAATTCGGTTGGGAAGGTATAGGTATTGAGCCATTCGAGTAGCTGTTCACCATAGGCCCCCACCATTTCTGTTTGTGGAAAATGAATGTGGGTGTCGATAAAACCCGGCACAATCAATTTTTCAGGATAGTGCTGAACCTCGATGCCAACAGAAAGGTGCTGTTGTCCCTCCTGCCAAGATCCAAACCATTGGATTTTGCCATTTTGGCTAATCAGTAAACCATCTTCTACGTAACGCACTTGGTCGTGAATTTCACGCGCTTGGGCAACCGTATTCTGAATATCTAGGAAGCGACCGCGAACCGCCGTCGTTGCAACTACAGAAGACATTTTAAACCTGCGTTTTGACTTTTTTTCGATTGATTGTACCGTAAACTGGATTTTTTTCACGGCTATTTACTGAAGTTTTTATTTGGGTTGTGAACACTACATTTTAAATGAAAGACTGGAGCAGTATTTTCTTAAAAATTGAACTGTTTTGAGGCCAGACATGTACCTGTGCCATCGATAAGATCATGATTTTTTATGCAATACATAAGCACAAGCTTTGAGCTTAAATGATTCAATCTATTCGCAAAATTTTGTTGAGAAAGTCTTTATCTTTAAATGCTGAATCAGTACAGTGTCGGCATTGATAAAATAAGAGACAATGACCGGCATGTATTTTTGGAATACCAAAGCATTAGCACATGAATTATCTAGCAACACCCTCGATAAAAAGCATTATAAAAATTATTACTTAGTCACCGCCTTACTGGTTTCAGTGGTGTATTACTACGGCATGTATTCACCCTATGGTGATGTCCGTGTGATTGGTGTTGAGGGACTTCTGACTTTATTGATTATGTTTATTGGGATTCAAAGCGCTTATAAAGCCAATGGTGGCGATGAGGGCGAGCATTTCTTAGGTCGAATCACAGCGTTGTCTTTTCCCATTTTGGTGCAAACCACTGTAGCTGGTGTTGTATTTGGCGCATTGTTATTGGGGCTTTATTTTGCTTTTAATCTAGAAGGTACAGCGTTTGATGATTGGTATGAATGGACTATTTCGCTGTTTACCATTTTCCTGCAAATCTTGTTTTTCACGCGTTTGGTGTCTTATATGAAGCGGGTTAAAGCCCATACCATTTAAGCTTGAAAAAAATATTGTTTTCGAATGTATGCCTGTCAGTTTTAGAGTTGACAGGCATTTTCTTTTTCAATTTAAACTTTATTTAATACACGGAAGCGTCACCCGCAACCTGAGTAGTGTTTGGAGTAGATTATTTTTGCAACACAAATTTTTTAATTATAGAAAGTGAATAGGTTTTGCGGAGGACAAATGCTTTCCTTACGAAGCTTCGCTTCTCATTTGGTGAAACAAAAGAATAATTGAGCTCCCAGTATCGAACTTAAAAAAGATAAGACTCTGTCGTGAATAACCTAAAAGTGATGGTGCTCCTACTAAAACGCCTGAACAGACCCGCATTAATCTTTGGACACTTATTTTAAATAGGTGATTTAGGGCTTGTTGAGAATTAACAAAGGCTACTGATTAATTTATAATAGTACTATGGATAGATACATACTTACTGATGCCCAATGGGCAAAAATGGAACCTTTTTGCCTAGGTAAAGTGACCGATCGAG
>NZ_MVON01000048.1:0-10392 GCF_002018925.1 Acinetobacter sp. MF4642 | reverse complement strand
CTCGATCGGTCACTTTACCTAGGCAAAAAGGTTCCATTTTTGCCCATTGGGCATCAGTAAGTATGTATCTATCCATAGTACTATTATAAATTAATCAGTAGCCTTTGTTAATTCTCAACAAGCCCTAATTTATATCAACGATTTTTTTTGCTGTTAATGTTAACGCATCATCAACTTGGCATTTTCCTGCCGAAAGGCTTTTAAAATTTGCTGTCCCGCTCGTCCAGTAGGGCTTAAACCTAAACGAATTTGCTCCTGTCGAATCGCTTGACGAGTTTTATCACCAATCAAACCATCCACCGCGCCAATATCATAGCCACGATTCAGTAAAAACTGCTGAATTTCACGACGTTCAGAACGTGAAGTGCCTGCATCATCGGTTGGCCAAGTTGTACTAAACCCGCCTTGCCCTTGTAAGCGGTCTGACAAATGCGCAATCGCCAATGCATAACTTTCTGCAGCATTATAACTATAGATTGCATCAAAGTTTTTAAACACTAAAAATAGTGGACCATTTTCGCCAGCGGGCGCCATCAGCCCCGCTTGCGAACTAGAGGATAAATTGCCTTGAACTAACGCTGAGCCATCTGCACGTACCAAGCCATTTTGCATCCAGTAAGATAAGGACTTCTTATTACGACGACTTTCTCCACTCAGAGAGATCGCTTGCGGATTTTTTACTTCAAATCCCCAAGGCTGCCCAGTTTGCCAGCCGCGTTTTTTGAGGAAATTGGCTGTTGATGCCAAAGCATCTGTGGTACTCGACACCAAATCACGGCGTCCATCACCATCAAAATCGACCGCCAGCTCTTCATACGTCGATGGCATAAACTGGGTATGGCCAAACGCACCTGCCCACGAGCCTTTCAGTTGTGATTCTGTTAAATCGCCACGCTGTAAAATGCGCATAGCGGCAAAAAACTCACCACGGAAATAGCTTTGGCGGCGCCCCTCACAGCTCAATGTGCCTAGAGCTTGTAATAATGGATATTTACCTGAAATATCACCAAAATTACTTTCCACGCCCCACACAGCAACCACGGTCTCCGCAGGCACACCATACGCTGCCGCAACGCGATTTAGCACTTCACGATGCTGCGCCAATTTTTGCTGACCTACTGCAACACGCTCATCATCCACCAATCCTGACAAATAATCCCAAATCGGCGTGGAAAATTCAGGTTGGTAATTTAATTTTTCAATCACAGAATAATCAGGCGTTAAATTTTGCGTGTAGCGATCATAAGTGGACGCAGACACACCATTCGCCATCGCTTGGCTTTTTAAATTGGCAATACAGCTTTGAAATGAATTCTGAGGACTATAATCGGAAGTTGCGACATTTGAACTGCCTGTAACTTTTTGACCATTAATAATGAGCTCAGCATTCGCCTGAGTCGCCGCTAAAAAAAATGAACCTAAAAGAAAAGCAAAACGGTGCATAAAATTCCTAATGATTCTTTATCTCTAAATTATGCTTTTTACCTTAACACTTTCGATTTCACTTTTCTGAATCAAAACGTAAATGAATATTCATTCTGGTTTAAATTCAAAACGATCTTTTAAATTTAAAACCACTTATCCACAGCACCCACATCTCAACTTTTGAATTCAAAAGCAATCCCTGACTCAACAAGTACTTTAAATTCAATCATCTTGTTTTAAATTCATTTATCCACAAGTTTTATTTAACATTAATAATCAAAAATATAAAGAAATAAACCACCACAACTAAAGCTCAATATTTTTAAATTCAAAACTTTAAATTCATCTCACAGACTTTAAATTTATTGTTTTGAATTTAAATTCAAACAACATCAAAACATTTAAATTCATTTTAAATTTAAACGCTCGATTTAAATTTAAAACTCACTTTTGAATTCAAAATTTTACTTCTATTTTTTAAATTCAAAATAGACTTAAAAAGATATCCACACACCCAAGTTGATAGAGATCTCTGCTATTTCAGCATTTTTTAGGTGAACATCAGTGTCACATTCAATTGTGGGCTCTGTTTTAAAACGTGCATCTCTGTACAAAACTCGCTTTATTTTGCTTTCAGTTTATTTTTCTATGCGCTAATTTTATTTAAACGGATAAAAAACACGCAATTTATTTTAATTTTGATCCGATTAACGGTCACTTTTTTCAAAGAGGCGCAATCATGCCTGAATGAGTCCAAATAAAAAAGCGACCACTTTTGTGATCGCTTTTTTTAACAACAACTGAAGCTTTAGATGGTCATATCTTCGCTCAGTGCCAAGGGATTTGGTAAGATTTTAGCCAACTGGCGACATAGCATCGTGAGTTGAGCGGTATCATTCGGCATTAAAGTCAGGTGACCAATCTTACGACCTTCACGTTCTTCCTTATTATAAAGATGTAGATGTACACCTTCTAAGGCCAAGACTTGTTCAGACTGTGGATACTGACCAATAATATTGATCATGACCGTAGGGCGAACCACTTCAGTTGAACCCAAGGGTAAGCCTGCGACTGCACGAATATGGTTTTCAAACTGAGAGCATACTGCGCCTTCAATCGACCAGTGTCCTGAATTATGCACACGTGGCGCCATTTCATTGGCATACAAACCTTTGTCTGTGACAAACAGTTCTAAGGTCAACACGCCAACATAATTCAAATGATTCAATAGGCGAGTGATGTAGTCTTGTGCAACGGGTTGTAAGTCCGCACTATTCGGTGCAGGAACAATCGAGTGCGACAAAATACCATGATGGTGATGGTTTTCAGCCAATGACCACGTTTTCACATCGCCATTTTGACCACGTACCGCAATGATCGAAACTTCACGCGAGAAGGTCACAAAGCTTTCTGCAATTAAACTTCCAGCAGGGCCTAATTCAGCCCATGCTTGTTCAATTTGTTGTTCAGAGCGCAATACAAACTGACCTTTGCCATCATAGCCACCTGTGGCTGTCTTCAGCACAATCGGTAAGCCTAGCTCAGCAACCGCAGCACTTAAACTTTCTAGTGAATCTACCGCTTTATAAGGCGCAACAGGAATCTCAAGCGCATCAAATAAAGCTTTTTCAGACAAGCGATGCTGTGCAATAGCTAAAGCCTGACGCGGCGGATGCATATCTTTTTGCTTGGTCAAAACATCAACATCGGACAAAGGTGTATTTTCAAACTCAAGGCTGAAGACATCTGCACTGGCAATAAAATCTTGTAAACCGTTTTCAGTTTTGCTTGAAATCACCGTTCCTAAAGCCGCTGAAGGGCAGTCTGTACTCACATCAAAGAACGTACATTGAATATTCAGTGGCAAAGCCGCTTGCGCCATCATGCGACCCAGCTGCCCACCACCAAAAATACCGATGGTTTTATTCATGAGGAATGCCCCGTATTAAGCTTGGCCTGGAATATTGTTGCTTGCGACTTTGTCGGTTTGTGCAGCACGGAAATCGGCTACATTTTTTGCAATTTCAGGACGTGTCAGACCTAAAATTTGTGCTGCCATAATCGCGGCATTGGTTGCGCCTGCTGGACCAATCGCCAAAGTACCCACTGCAATACCTGCTGGCATTTGCACAATCGATAACAGTGAATCGACACCGTTTAAAATCGAAGACTTCACTGGCACACCAAGTACAGGCAAATCAGTTTTTGCCGCACACATTCCTGGTAAATGCGCCGCACCGCCTGCACCCGCAATAATCACTTGAATACCACGGTCACGTGCTTGCTCTGCATATTCAAAAAGACGATCTGGCGTACGGTGCGCAGACACAACTTCCGCTTCAAATGGGACACCAAGTTGCTTAAGCATATTGGCAGTGTGTTCGAGAGTGGCCCAATCTGATTGAGAACCCATGATAATTCCAACGAGAGGAGTGTCTTGTGAAGCGGCCGCATTCATTGCAATGTTTCCAGAGATAGTTAAGAGAGATAAATCTCGACTAGCGCCAAGCTTTAATAAGAGCCCCGTATTATAGACTGATTTTTCAGCTCTCCAAAATTTAACCGTACAACTAAATGCAGATTTTTCTTGTTTTTTTATCGAGTAGCATAAAACTTAAATAAAAAGAGGACTGTAGCCTCACTTTTTGATTTATTGGCTGCGAAAAACAAAATAAACACAACCAAATAAACACAGTCCTGCCCACAAATAATCGAGCTTAAAAGGCTGTTTAAATAAGAAAAGCATAAACGGTACAAAAACCAATAGCGTCACCACTTCTTGGGTGATTTTCATTTCGCCCATTGACCAGCCTTGCTGTGACAGCATACGGGTCGCAGGAATCATAAAACTGTATTCCACCAACGCGATGAACCAGCTAAATAAAATGGCTTGCCAAAGCGGCACACCCGGTAAAAGTTTTAAATGTCCATACCATGCGAGTGTCATAAAACAGTTGGCAATAATCAATAAAATAAAGGGCAGGGACATGAAGCAAAATCGCCGAATTCAGGAGCATTTTATTCTACGTTTTTTGCTAAAAAATTCAGCAAATATTGCACTTTTCAGCCGACTTTTTTACAAAATAAAAGCGGTGTTCAAGCCGCAGAATAATTAAACGATTAGATACAAGAATCACTATCTTTTCGCTAAGCGCCTTGCTATGGTTGCTTTCACATCGAATTAATCACGACAACAGCACCAACAATACGTGATGTGTCTATAAAAGCAGTGGAGTGAGGCGGAATGCATCTGCATATTTTGGGTATTTGTGGCACCTTTATGGGGTCTTTAGCGCTTTTAGCACGTGATCTTGGCCACACAGTGACAGGTTCGGATCTAAATGTTTATCCTCCCATGTCCACCCAGCTCGAAAATGCAGGCATTACCTTAATGCAAGGTTATGACCGCAGTCATTTACAACCTCATCCTGATTTGGTCATCGTCGGCAATGCGATGAAACGCGGGATTGATGCCGTTGAATACATGCTCAATGAAGGCTTGCCCTATATTTCAGGCCCACAATTTTTGGCCGATCATGTGCTCCAAGGCAAACACGTACTTGGTGTAGCAGGGACCCACGGTAAAACCACCACCACCACCATGTTGGCTTGGGTATTGGATCAGGCAGGTTTAGAGCCAGGTTTCCTGATTGGCGGTGTACCGTTAGGTTTCTCTGAAAGTGCGCGTTTAGGTGCTGGCAAATACTTCTGTGTTGAAGCCGATGAATATGATTCTGCCTTTTTCGACAAACGTTCGAAGTTCGTGCATTACCATCCCAAAACAGCCATTTTAAATAACCTCGAATTTGACCATGCCGACATTTTTGATGATCTAGCAGCGATTCAAAAACAATTCCATCACTTGGTTCGTACCATTCCAAGTGAGGGTCGTATCATTGCGCCTATTACTGAAAGCAATATTGATGAAGTTTTAGAGCAGGGCTGTTGGACACCCGTGGTTCGTACCTCTTTAGAGGCTCACGACAAGTCTGAATTGTATGCCGAACAACTCAGTGCTGATGGTTCACATTTTAAAGTACTCCAACACGGCGTGGTAAAAGGCGCAGTGCAATGGAACATGACAGGGCAGCACAGTGTGGCCAATGCTTTGGCGACTATCGCTGCGGCTGAACATGTTGGCGTGAGCATTGAAACAGCGTGCGAAGCACTGTCTAACTTTGGTGGCGTGAAGCGCCGTATGGAGCTTTTAGGCACGGTGCGTGGTGTTGAAGTGTATGATGACTTTGCCCATCACCCAACCGCAATTGATACTACGCTAGAAGGCGCACGTAAGCGTTTAGGCGAGCGTAAGTTGTGGGCGATTATTGAACCTCGTTCAAATACCATGCGCATGGGAAGCCATAAAGATGGACTCGCACACTCTGCACGTTTGGCCGATGAAGTGATTTGGTATCAACCAGAAGGTTTGGACTGGGACTTGCAACCTGTCATTGCGGCTGCACCCAACAAGGCCGTGGTCGCACGTACATTAGATGACATTATCCATACCATCGTCAGTGATGCAGGCGAGGGCGATGCGGTTGTGATCATGTCCAATGGTGGCTTTGGTGGTTTACACCAAAAATTGATCAGTGCCTTAAACGCAGAATAAGTTGTTCTCACTTAGACGAAAAAACCCGCATATGGCGGGTTTTTTTACAAGCGTATCTAATTAAAAACCAGACATCGTACCCGTATATTCAAAGTCTTTTAGTTTTGACCAACCTTGAACCGTGTCTCCCAAGCGTTTGCTGAAATACATGATCGAAACCCACTGTTCTTGGCCATCATCATAGGTGCTATAAGCAGTGATATGGTCATTTTTAATCATAAACAGATCTTTGATTTTACAAGCATTGCTCGGTGCTGAATGAAAATACACTCTGGTTGGAGCAATCACTTTCATGCCCCAACGTGGAATAATCTGAACTTCTTTTTGTTCTGCCTTTTCCTCAAGTTTTACACAATCTTCAGCATGTAATAAAGGGGCAACTGAACTGAATAGGGCAATAGATAAAAGCGTCTTCATATACTTTAATTTCACCATCATTCAGCGCTGCAAAACACAAAATAGAACTGTAATGGCAGCTATATCGATCTCATTTTAGTTTAACGCTTAGAACCGCGATGAATGCTGTGAACAATTAAGCCGCGACATCTTCAAAACTTTTCTCACGGCGAAACATCACATCGACATAAGAGCAGGTCGGGATAATCTTCAGGTTTTTCTCACGTGAAAAATCAACCAGAGTATCCAACAGCAAACGCGCCACACCTTGACCTCGCAGTGAATCATCGACCCAAGTATGGTTGGCATCGATGGTTGTGTCATCCCGCCAAATATAACTAATTTCAGCAATGCGCTGACCTTCTGCATTATTTAAAAAAAACTCACCTTTTTGATCGCGATCTACATGTTGAAATTGCATAGCACACTCGTTGAATGGATTGATTTATCGTTCTCTATCTTAGTGAAATAAAACATCATGAATAGATGGATCTTTGTCGAATACCGATTTGGAAAAAGGGCACAAAGGTAAAATTTTCACGCCCTTATCACGGGCAAAGTTAACCAAAACATCCAATAACTGACGCCCCACATGTTGCCCACGGAGCAACTCACTGACCCAAGTGTGATCAATAATAAATTTATCATCCCCAGCCCAACTATAAGTCATTTCCGCCACACGCTCGTTTTCTTGCTCAACAAAAACTTCGCCTTTACTACCTGTTTCTTGATGTTGAATTTTCATTATTATTCCTCTAGCTGATTATGCTACTTTTTTAGCTTGCCACAAATTGAAGCAAAATTTTGTCTCATTTATATTTCATCTACAATTTTCTTTAATATTTGCTCAAACCATAAAAATATGCGATGCTTAGCTCACTTTTGGATCAAATCCAAAACCAAATTTATGTTGAACAAGGGGAGTAGCCTCCTCCAAACGTGAAAAATCAATGCCATGCATAACTTTCACGTGTCAGATTATCGTCATTACACTTTGCAAAAAGTCGGTATCTGAGCATTTTAGCGCACAAAATACATACGCTAAAATGTAGGCAAGACCTTGATCATGTTGTCACAGATGTTTTATTTCATCTGGCAGCAGGTCAAGGTTTTTTTGTGGCCGATTGCTGGATGTGGAGGATTTCATGGAATCTATCGGCAATTTATGGCTATACCTTGCTTTTTTCGGCATTGTTACCGTGATGCTACTGATCGACTTTTTAGGCTTTAAACAAAAAGAAGGCCAAGAAGTTAAAATCAAAACCGCCGCTTTATGGAGTATTGCGTGGGTTTCCGTCGCATCACTCTTTGGTGCAGGTCTCTGGCTGTATTTACAACAAACTGCAGGTGTTACTGTGGCCAATACAAAGGTCATGGAGTATTTTGCAGGTTATTTACTTGAAAAATCTTTAGCCGTTGACAACGTCTTTGTCTGGCTGATGATCTTTGCTGCTTTTGCCATCCCACCTGCATTACAACGCCAATTACTGCTTTACGGTGTCTTGGGTGCGATTATTCTACGTACCATCTTTATTTTTATTGGCGCGTGGTTCGTACAAGAGTTCTCATGGATTCTGTATATCTTCGGTGCGTTCTTGGTGTATACGGGCTTCAAATTCTTCAAAGGACAAAACGAAGAAGAAACCAATATCGAAGATATGGCGATATTAAAATGGCTACGTAAACATATGCGGATTACCCCGCAACTGCATGGCAACAAGTTCTTTGTCCGTCAAAACGGGATGTTATGGGCAACGCCGCTGTTCTTGGTGTTGATTCTAGTTGAAGCGTCGGATGTGATTTTCGCGGTGGACTCCATTCCTGCAATTTTCGCGGTGACTTCTGATCCGTTTATTGTGTTAACTGCAAACTTAATGGCAATTTTGGGTCTACGTGCGATGTTCTTTTTGTTGTCTGGTGCAGCAACCAAGATGCATTATCTCCCGTATGGTTTAGGTATTATCTTGGTATTCATCGGCTTTAAGATGCTCATGTTGGATGTGTTCCATATGCCAATTTGGATTTCACTGGGCTTTATTGTGTTGGTGCTGACCATTACTGCAATCTTGTCGATTCGATACAGTAAGAAACATCATCAAACCACCCTCTAATGTTTAAAAAAAGCCTTCCTCTGGGAAGGCTTTTTTATGACCAAATTTTAGTATGCACAAGACTTAATCCTATGATTTTCTGTGCAAATGCACTGTACTTTATGCAAACAGCTCCCTATGATAAGCGGGCTTAAAACCCTTGGTTTTACCAGTAAAAATAAAAGAACCTGAAGGTTGCTCATCCATGCGTACCAAAAAATTAACTCTTGTTGTAGTGCCCGTTTTACTCACGGCATGTAGCGGTTCTAAAACCCTACAACAGGATGTTTACAATAACCAATACAACTGCTACCAAGACTGGCATTTTGAACTGTGCGAACCTGCTAACGAAAATGGCGAATCGAGCTATAATGGCTCTACTGGGGTTTATATCGGCCCTCAATATTATAAGAACAACCGTAAAGTCCGTTACATGGGCCAAGTCTTGAAAGCTCGCGGACGTCATTCGACGGGCGCACCCAGAATCTCAACTCATGTTTTTAGCCATGCCAAATCCCAGCCCATTCGTGGAGGCTTCGGCCGTGGCGGAGGCTCGTTCGGAGGTTAATACATGAAACGAGTTCTACTGCCTGAGCGAGCAAACTGGCAACAGGCGCATCAAGAGATTGGTTTTGACTACTACAACTTGCCGTCGCGGGATGGTTCAATGTATTGGTCAGAAGGGGTCGCCTATGAGTTTAGCCTCAAGCAAATTGAACAGCTTGAAGATGCCTCGAACGAATTACACCAGATGTGCCTTGAAGTGGCAGGGGATATGATTCAACGCGGTCATTATCCCGAATATTTTCAAATTCCCCCAGCAGCGATTCCTTTGATTGAGCACTCATGGAAAAACCAAGCGCCGATGCTGTATGGCCGTTTCGATTTTGCCTATGATGGCCAAGCCATCAAAATGCTGGAATACAATGCCGATACGCCAACGGGTTTACTCGAAGCCTCTGTTG
Organism: Acinetobacter sp. MF4642; assembly: GCF_002018925.1. Classification (NCBI taxonomy): domain Bacteria; kingdom Pseudomonadati; phylum Pseudomonadota; class Gammaproteobacteria; order Moraxellales; family Moraxellaceae; genus Acinetobacter; species Acinetobacter sp. MF4642. The sequence continues at coordinate 904 of NZ_MVON01000048.1, read as the reverse complement.
CACAGTGGCATTGGATTGAACAGGTCGAAAATATTGCAAACCGTGATCAGTTCAACAGCATTCATGAAAAGCTGATTGAGCGCTGGAAACAGCTCTATCCTACGCGTAGCCGTGTCCATTTCGCAGCCTGTCAAGAAGCAGGGCGTGAAGATTGGGGCAATTTAGAATACCTCATGGATACTGCTTTTCAGGCAGGCTTAAATGTCAGCGAACTGTCGATGGAAAACATCGGTTGGAATGGCACAGCCTTTGTCGATTTGCATCAGCAAGAGATTCAGCATTTATTTAAGCTGTATCCATGGGAATGGATTTGGGAAGAAAATTTTTCACAGTTTCTCAAACCTGAAACTGAATGGATTGAACCGTGTTGGAAAATGCTGCTCTCCAATAAAGCCCTGTTGATCGAGCTATGGAAACGCTTTCCAAATCATCCATTGTTATTAGAAACCCATGCTTATGATGCGCAGGTCCACTATGCAGGGAAATGGGTGCGTAAGCCCATCTTAGCGCGCGAAGGCGCAAATATTCATATCCTACAAAACAATGTCGATTGTGGCGCAGCTTCAGGTAGTTTTTACTTTGATGACTACGACAAATATGGCTATGTCATGCAACGCTGGGTAAAAACTCCGTTGCATGAAGGCATGCTGCCCACCTTGGGACTTTGGATGGTCGGAGATGAATGTGCGGGGATGTCACTGCGTGAAGATGTGTTTGATGTGATCGGCAATGATGCGCATTTTGCTGCGCATTATTTTGTGGAATAAAGAGGCGCTCTAGGGTCTGTTGAGAATTACCGAGAGTTAATTAAACTCGCGCACAGTTGAATCATGGCTTCAAAACTCGTATCTGTTTTACAACTACGCATCGCTATACGTTTAAATTCTTTTAACTTACAGAAATA
>NZ_MVON01000047.1:0-10811 GCF_002018925.1 Acinetobacter sp. MF4642 | reverse complement strand
GCGACTCATGAGTGCTCGGTTATATGCGGGCCAATTGGTTGTGCGGTAGATTTTGTGTGTAGGCTTCTTCATTTGAAAATTATATCGCTGAAAAACCCTTTACAGATAGGTTTGTGCAACAAAGCCGTTTCAAAACGAATGACTGGTTTTCCAGTTTGGCAACTGGTTTTAATGTTGCAAGATATTCCCTCAAGATCCTGATCTTTCCTGGATATCCCAACCCTAAAATTTCCTGATAGAGCACAGCGGCAGGAATCCATTCAGGATGTGCTGCATTTACACGTTGGAGTAAATAGGGTTTATATGGATTAAGAATACTTGTTCTAGGTTGTGTACGCCGATACTGAGGTGTTTCCTTCTGCCGTAAATATTTACGCACGGTATTTCGAGACACCCTCAGTTCACGACTAATGGCTTTAATAGATTTACCCTGTTGATGAAGAATTTGTATTGTCACTGCTTGCTCCAAAGTTAACATGTTGAGCAGTCCAAAATGACCGCTATATTAACCAAGGGGGTCAGTTTTTAAATGCCGTTAGGGGGTCATTTTTACACTGTCGCTAACAGCAGCAATCTGATGATCATTTAATTCGATACCATCCTGTGCCACTTTAGCTGCGAGTGCTTTCAAACGCTTCTTAAAGTTCTCTAAATCATAGCGTAACCAAATAGAGCGAACACCGCTACCTGAAACAAATACACCCTTCTTGCGTAATTCGTTACTAGTACGATGCTGCCCATAAGCTGGATACTGAGTTGCGAAATCAATGACTGCTAGTTCTGTAGCATCATCTACACGATTTTTTAGATTAGGTACTCGACGGGATTTATTGATCAATGCATCCATGTCACCAGACTGTACTAGCTCCTGATAGCGATGAAAAGTATCTCTAGAGACACCCATCACTTTACACGCTCTAGATACATTCTGAAGCACTTCAGCTAAATTGAGCAGACCTACTTTGTGTTTAATGATTTGATTGTTAGTATGCAACATAAGAAAGTTACCTTTGTTTGATTAAGATTTCGACACCTTTATCAAAATGGGTAACTTTCTCTTTTTCAAGAGTTATGTCCGATCAAGTCTGAACTAATACATCTGATGAATAAAAAAATTTGCTAGAGGTGCACTATGAAAAATATTGCTTATCATTCTTTTATATGCAGTCTATACTTTTTACTACATGGATGTTCAAATTCACAACCACAACAGCCTTTGCAGCATCAATCAAATAAAACCATTGCAAAATCAACAACGATACCCACTCAAAAAAATCCTCAACAGACTTTAGCCTCTTTTGACAAAATCTCTTGTGATGACATTCAAAATCCACAGTTTCAGCAAGCAGTTTTAAATGCCATTAATGAAATTCGAAATCACTCCCAACAATGTGGAAAAATTGCCTACCCGGCAACTCATTCATTAAAATGGAATAATCAATTACAGATGAGCTCAACTGCGCATGCACAGGATATTTCACAACGTCAGATTTTAAGTCATGTCGGGCGTGGAGGTGAAAATCTTAGATTCCGTATTAAAAAAACAGGGTATAAAGGCGGTGGGGGTGAAAATCTAGCAACAGGTCAAACCAACCTTAAACAAGTTCTTGAAAATTGGCTGGCATTAAGCCCAGGACATTGCGATAACTTAATGAAACCGCAATTTAAAGATTATGCGATCGCATGTAGCCGAAATCCTACAACCCATCGAACATACTGGGTGCAACACTTTGGTAGCGGGAAAAACTAAAACCGAGTACAAGATCTTTATTTGATCGGGTAAAAACTGAAATTAACACTTATAAAATCTGCTTTATAAATTAAAAATCCCTCTTTTTAAAAGAAGGATTTTTAATAGATTGATGACGTTTATTCGACTTAACGCTCGGTTAAGGCATTGTTTTTCGCTTTTAAAATTGGTTTAAGTAAATAAGAAAGAATTGTTTTCTTACCTGTCATAATATCCAATTGAACCGTCATCCCTGGAATCACAGACAATCCTTTACCGAAAGTTGGTTTGTCTGTCACTGCACGGACGATATAAAACATATTGCCTTTTTCATCGGTAAATGTGTCTGGGCTAATATGTTTTACTTTCGCATTCATTCCGCCATAGATTGAAAAATCATAGGCCGTAAATTTAATCACCGCAGGCAAATCTGGTCGTACAAAAGCAATATCTTTCGGAGACACTTTTGCTTCAACAATCAATTGTCCATCTAAAGGTACGATTTCCGCGACTTGATCACTCGGTTTCACCACCCCACCGATGGTATTAAAGAAAATTTTCTGCACGATACCATTGGTCGGTGAACGAATATCTGTGGTTTTTACTCGATCTGCCACGCCTGAAATACTTTCCTTTAAACTCACTAGCTGAGCTTGCGCTTCTGCCAGTTCATTGCGCCATTGATTTTTTAAACTCACCGCAGCCTCAGAAGTGCGTGATTGCGCTTCCCCAATAGATGCCTGCGTAGCTCTTAAATTCGCTGCCGCCTGTTTGCGTTCGCCATCGGCATTCGATACGTCACGTTCAAGGCGCAAAATATCCATTTCTGACACTGCACCCGTCTTTAACAACGGTCTTGTGGTATTTAACTCCCGCACCGCAATTTGATATGCTCTTTCGGCTTGGCCGAGCGCAGCTTGCGCCCGTTGTGACTCCTGTTGACGGGTCGAAACCGTGCCTTGATTGGTCATGGTTCTTTGACTCAGTTCACGCAGACTTTCTGCATAATATTGGCTTTCTTGCGCCATAATGATTGCAGCTGCATCAGGTGAAACCCCCGCAGGGACACTGCCTGAGGTATAGCCCGAGCCATTTAATTGTGCACTTAAACGTCTAACTTTGGTTTGCAAGGCAAAAATCTTGGCATTAACTTCATTCAAATTTGAGGTGAACCGTGTCGGGTCAATACGAATCAATAGATCGCCTTTTTTGACGTGCTCACCTTCCTGCACATACACCTTTTCAACCACGCCACCATCAACCGATTGAATCACTTGCATCTGTTGAGATGGAATCACTTTTCCTTCACCACGAGTAATTTCATCGACTTTGGCAAAACCTGCCCAAAGCAACAGGCAGACAAAAGTCACCACAATAATATAAAGGGTCATTCGTGTCTTGAGTGGTTTTTGTGATTGTGTGACTTCCTTAACCTGTCGCTGCCAATCATTTGCATCGGCAGGTTGATATTGTTTAAATAAACGCAAACGACCGAAAATAGGATTCATCACCTTTTCAGAGTTTTCGATACTTTTACCTACACCTTGAAATAATTTCTCGCGATTGGTTTTATTTTGTTCTTCGCTCACGACGTTACTCCTACAGTTTTTTCTTGTTGAGGAAACATCGCTTTCAAGACAGTTTCTTTCTCGCCATTTGCAATGACTTTGCCATCTTCAAGAATGATAATTCGATCGACCAAAGCCAATAACGCAGGTTTATGCGTGACCAAGATCAAGGTGTGTTGGGCTGTCATGTATTGTTTTAAATGATGAATCACATGATTTTCCAATGGCGTATCCATGGCACTGGTCGGCTCATCGAAAATCAAAATTTTCGCATTTTGAGCAATTGCACGTGCAACTGCGATTGCTTGACGTTGCCCACCCGACAGTTTGTGCCCTCGCTCACCGACTTGCAAAGACAAACCATCTTCATGTGCTTTTAGAATCTGCCCTAAACCCGAAATGACTAAACTTTGTTCCAAAACCGTTCGGCTGACATGTGGATTGCCCAACACAATATTCGACAACACCGTACCATTCAATAAGTCGATGTCTTGTGGAATATAACCAATTTGGTTGCGTAATTCCGCAGGATCAATCTGTGCAATATTGGTTTGATCAATAAATACCGTACCCTCTGTAGGTCGATAAAGTGACAATAATATTTTTTCAATCGAGCTTTTACCAGAACCGACTTTACCCAATATCGCCACTTTTTCACCTGCGCGAATCGATAATGTAATATCTTCCAAAGCTGAACGTGACTCATTCGGATAGCGCAAACTGACATTTTTAAATTCAATATTACCAATAAGATTGGTATGACTGACCCAACCTTTTAGATTTTCTCGCTCTTGTTCCGCTTCAACTGTTTTGTTCAATAAATTTAATGCACTTGACGCTTGATAATATTGAGTAAGTAAGCCTGCAACCTGTGCAATTGGGGCCAACGCACGAGTCGAAATCATATAACAGGCAATGAGTGCGCCTTGCGTGAGCTTGCCTTCAACAATCAAGTAAACCCCGATGATGATAATGACCACGCCAACGGTTTGTTGAACCCATGACGCAAAGTTTCCAACCGTTCCACCCAAAAAACGTAACTTTGCAGAATAATGCACGGTAAAACGGGTGGCTTTTTCCCACAAAGCTTGCATACGACCGTTAGCATTAAAACTCTTAATGGTTTCTTCATTGTTTAAAGTTTCAATTAACAAGGCTTGACGTTGTTGTGAAGCTTCTGCCATCGCATCAGATAATTTTTTCAAATTGACATGCACTGACAACGCGTGCAATAAAATGATAAATGCTGCAATGAGCAGCGGAATCACAAACACCCATGAAATGATACAAATGACCGCAAGGAACAATACAAAAAACGGCAGATCGACTAAGGAAACAACAGTCAATGAACTGGTAAATGAACGAATCGATTCATAGGATTGAATATTTGATGCCGTCATACCAACCGACATATTATTCTGCTCCATGCGACGACCAAGCACTTTTTCCATGATATAAGCAGATAGTTTATTGTCTGCACGCGTCGCAGCTAAATCGACAAAATAACTGCGTCCTAACTTTAAAACAAAATCGGCGGTAATAATAATCATGATGCCGAGTGCCAAAACCCATAACGTATCTAAGGCATGGTTCGGTACCACTCGGTCATAAACGTTCATGACAAAAAATGGAGAACATAAGGCGAAAATATTGATGAATAATGCACCGAGCAAAATATCTTTATAAATTGAACGGTGTTCACGAATTACACGCCAAAACCAGTGTTGCTGATTTTTTTCCATTTTCAGTTTGTTATCGACAATAAACTGACGTTGCTGTAAATAAATCACTGAACCGACATACTGCGCTTGCAATTCCGCAATTGGAATTTGTTTAACGGTATCGGCCAATTCTGGAAAATAAACGGTTGCTAGTTGCTGTTCATGATCAATTCGATACAACACACACGCAGTATTATTTTTTAACAATAAAATTGCAGGAAACACAAAGTGATTTAACTGTGCTAAACCTTGCTGCACTATATTACTGCTTAAACTCACACGATCTGCAGCACGTGCTACAAAGTGAGGAATCAGCAAGCCATTCGGCAAAGGTAAACCCGAAAGCAGCCCTTCTTGCGTAATACTTACCTCATAATCTTTAGCGACCCGAATGAGGCATAACGCTAAAGGATCAAATATTTGTGTTGTCACTTATTCACCATAGGTCAAAATGTATTTTGATTCTTTTGAACTTAAACTTGCAGATGAGTTAATGTATTGCTTCCAATTGTTCAATAACAAGAACTTCTCTTATATAAAATGTATATTTACAAGTAAAATAGGGTGCACGTTGCACCCTATTTTTAATTCATCAGATCATTATTCAGCCACTTGTGCTTGCACATTCGCAGAACAAACATTTGCAGCATTAATTTCACGCTGACTCACGTCTGATACAGCAGGTAAATTATCACGTTGAATACCGAGCGCAGGCAATAATTGACCCATGCTATACAGTGTTTGGAATTGTGCAACTTTCAAGTCATATTGCGTAGTTACATAAGCACGGTTGGCTTGGAATGCTTCATTTTCCGAGTCTAAAACATCAAGTAATGTACGACGACCAATATCAAACTGATCGTTATATGCTTTTACAACTGAAGCCGATTCATCACGATGACGTTGTAACCATTGTAACTGGCTGCTGTAGTTATTCACATTGTTATAAGCCACAGTTGATGTTTGGCGAATATCGACACATGCTTTGTTTTTCAAATCATTAGATAATGAAACACGTGCATTGGCAGCATTCATGGCTGCTCTGTCTGCAAAACCATTAAATAGATTGTAGTTGAGTCTTAATTCAACTGCGCTATCTTGCCCGTATTTATCGTTATCGGGATTGCTACGCTCATCAAAACTATTACGGTTTTGATATAAACCTGTACGCGCCACAAACGAAAGTTTCGGGTACATATTGGCTTTAAATTCTTGAGCACTCGCACGCGCATATTGCATTTCACTTAACGCAGCTTTTAAGCTGTTGTTATTGTTATACGCAGAGGTAATCAATTCTTGTGTGTTGTTTGGCAGTGCCACATTCACACTTACTGGCGCAAGATTACTACTTGGCTCCACCCCAACAATTCGTGCAAAACGTGCAGATACATCATTTAAGTTGGCCTGTTCAGTCATCAAGTTGGTTTGAGCAAGTGATAAACGACCTGTGATTTGTGACAAATCTGCTCTATTACCTACACCCTGATTGGTACGTTGTAATACTTGATTATAAACACGTTGATGATTGGCAAAATTTCCTTCTGCCAAACCAACCAGTTCGCGATAACGCTGTACATCTAAATATGCTTGAGTTGCTTCAAGTGCTTTTTGTTCAATACCTGCATTCAAATCGTAATAACGTTTTAGCGCAGCATAATCGCCTTGTTCAACTTTGCTTTTAATACGAAAACCATCGAACAAAACTTGAGTTAATGCAATTTCTGCCTGACCTTGATTGAACCAACCACGATCACCATCGAATTCACGGTTGCCTTTGCCGTAAGCTGCATTCAAATCTAACGACGGTAAATAGCCAGCGCGTGCTTGTTTTTGATTTGCTGTTGCTTCAAGGAAGCTAAACCATTGTGTTTGTATTTCTGGGTTATTTTCAATGGCAGTTTTAGTCACAGATGTTAAGTCTGCTGCTGAAACATTCATCACTGCACTCGCTGCTATGAGCATTGCGATTTTAGTTAATGTTAATTTTTTCACAGGTTTCCCCTCTTTCAAAAGCATGTGGTATATGTTTAATGCGGACATCAGTTTTTTAAGCAAAATAGAGGGTGAAATTATTCCACCCTCTATCTAGGTTATGTTGTTTGGAAATTGGTTTTAGTAATCATGTCATTTAAATCAGTAAATGTTTGACCTTCAACCACAATATTGACGCTTAATGTATCTGCTACATTATGAATATCAATGGTATTTCCACTCACTGTTACAAATTGGCTTAATGTACCTATAGTTCCATTCCAACCTAATGCATCCAACAATGCTTTGGCATCAACTTTGTCTCCTTGAGCAAGGCTAAAGTCTTTGATAATGTCTGTAGATCCATCAGCATCATTGGTACCGTTGGTTACGAGATTACCTGTCGTAGTATTTAGCGATTTACCCCAAACAAAGGTATCTGCGCCTGTACCACCAAACAGAATATCATTTCCTGCTCCGCCGATTAAAATGTCATTACCACCTTGACCATACAAAATGTCATTACCCGCACCACCATCAAGCACGTCATTTCCGCCACGTGTGTCTGCTGTCGCATTAAAACGGCTGATGCCCGTTGTGGTATTCGATTCCGCTTTAATGTAGTTATACAAATCAATAGCTTGTACACCTAAACCTGCGTTCACCAAGGTATAATCAGATGGACTGAGACTTAAATACTCTTTTAATGCTGCCATACCTGAACCTGCGGCATCTGGCTGATTGGCTGCATCCAAATTACGGCCTGTCCAGTCCAACCAATCCGTATTGATGGTATCGCCAAACATGACATCATTTCCATTACCACCAAACAGTTTGTCATTACCAACAGGCGTTAGGGTTGCAAATAGTCCACCAGCCTCTAAAGCATATTGGAATTGATCTGCGGTTAAGACAATATCAGGTTGACCGCCTGTCGTTGTAATAGTGTCCGCTCCCGCACTGGTATTGAGTTGGACATTATCAATTCTCACAACATAGTCACCTGTACCCGTACCAGAATTATCCTCCACCTCAAACTGCAAACGATATGTTCCCGCAAGCAAGATACCTGATTGCATAAAGAGCCCTGTAGAATTAGTTCCCGATGGAGCATGGTCATTCGATGCAGCATTTGAACCCACTTCAACAGTTTCCCAAACGCCACTATTTTGGCGTTGTAATTTCCAAGTGAAGGCATCACCAGCAACCCAATTACTACGACCATATTCAAAAGATACAAAGGTATTACTTCCTGTTACAACAAAACTCGGGCCTTGGTACACCGCAGCTATGCCATTCCCTTGTGTAGTATCTACAAGCACAAGTTTATTTGAAGCTCGCGTAGCAGCGGCGGCATCAGCACTTGCCACCCAAGCACTTGGGGCATTATTACCCGTTGCATTGTCAAAGTTAGCGATAGGGTTGGGTGTAGGTGCTGACGAACCAGTGACATTTACACCCGATACATTCTGCGTTCCTACATCAATCGTAATATTGCCAATACTATCCGTATTATCAAACATTTGAAGCCACGGTTTTTTAACTCCAATACCTAGCCCAATTGCTGCGACAGAACTAATTGAGCCTATGCCAGCATTACCACTAGTTAAATTATAACCATGATCAAACGTACTCTTAGACTGAGTGAGAAGAGTGTTAAACGCTGCTGCATTTTGGTTCTCGTTTCCGATGCTACCACCACTACCATTTATCTCAGTATTACCATTCATATACAAGGTCGGGTTACCGTCGGTAATAAAGAAAGTTAAGTTCTTGTAACCTGCAATCGCCGTACCATCGGCATTTGTTGATGCTCTATCAGTTGCATCGGTACCAGCAGTCGTATCATTTGCTCCCGTAGATAAACCTTTAAACCACCGTTCTGCTTGGTTAAAAGCAGCTTCATAATTAGTACCACCACTAGCAACCAAGCTATTAATTGTCGCCTCTAATGCTGTCCAATCGCCATTGACAACATCTGCAATACTAATCGTTAAGCTAGTTTCTGCTAAACCTGCGAATTTAATCAATGCAATATTGATGTGACCACCATCTACTGTACCTGCTTTGGCGGCAAATGGTAAAACGGTATTTTGAATATACTGTTTTAAGCCATCTTTCAATAAATTCAAGCGTTCTTGGGAAGTGCCAGACCCTTGATCTAGATCAAATGCCATACTGCCCGATACATCGAGAATGAAGGCTATGTTATAGTTTGTGCCAGCTTGGAGAACGGTTTTTACACCACCCGCATCTCCGAGTAATACGTCATCACCATCTCCACCTATTAATGTATTGTCACCATTATTCACTGGAGAACCTGGTGTACCTGGTGCTTGGATGACATTCACGGTAATGCTTGTAAATGCATTATTACTAACGTTATCACCGATATCCGTAACATTCACTTTAACAATTCGATCTACCGTTGCATTTGGTGTATTGGCATCCGCTGCGAATGTAACAGCTTTAATTGCGCTTTCAAAAGCATCTAAAGTCGAACCATTTGGATCGGTTGAAGTTAAAGTAATAATGTTGCCAGTCTTACTTGCCGTAATACCGCTCGGTAATGTACCGAAGTTAAAACTATCGCCAGTTTGAGCATTGGTTAATTCAACAGTCGCACTCTTAATATGTTTAGTGGTTGCATCTGTACCAACTGGAACATTCGCATCTGTCACTGTGGTGTCAATATCTCCGATCGAAACTGGAAGACCTCCACCCACGGTATAGAATGTGCGGTAATCATCGCCAATAACACCAGCACTATTATTCGCATCTAAATCGACATGCGGTGCAACATCATCATCAATAATTGATGTAGAGACACTACCCGTATTGATTGTAGCATTCGAAGGAGAACTCAATGAAATTGTATAATTTTCTGAATTCTCAACTTTAAAGTCATTCAATATTGGAACAGTAATTGTTTTGCTCGTTTCACCTACAGCAAAAGTTAATGTCCCCGATGTACTTGTGTAATCTGTTCCTGAGGTAGCAGTACCATTTGTCGTAGCGTAATTAACAGTTACAGGTAAGCTTGTGTTACCGGTCAAAGTAACGGTATACGTTGCCGTACCCGCAGTTTCATTGATGGTTGCAGGTCCCGAAATGTTAAGAACAGGTGCTGGATCGTTATCGACAATCGTTCCTACGCCTACTGCACTGGTGTTCGCAGTCGTGCCGCTGGTCACTGTCGCAGTCAGATTGAAGGTTTCGTTCACTTCATCGATGTTGTCATCGGTCACTGCTACGCGTACTTGTACTGAGGTTTGTCCTGCAGCGAAAGTGATTCCGCCAACTGGAACTGCAACCCAGCTCGTGCCGTTGTTGTATTCCAATGCCGTGCCGGTATCGGTGCCCACGATCGCTGTGCCATTGCTCAGCGTTGGGTTAAATACGATCGGACCTGAACTTGGATTGCTTAAGCTGACCGTAAATACTTCATACAGATCAGTGCCTTCGGTTGCCGTCACGTTGTTGACTGAAATCGTTGGGGCTGGATCGTTATCCACGATCGTACCTACACCGGTCGCACTTGTATTCGCTGTGGTGCCACTGGTCACGGTCGCAGTCAGGTTGAAGGTTTCGTTCGCTTCATCGATGTTGTCATCGGTCACTGCTACGCGTACTTGTACTGAGGTTTGTCCTGCAGCGAAAGTGATTCCGCCAACTGGAACTGCAACCCAGCTCGTGCCGTTGTTGTATTCCAATGCCGTGCCGGTATCGGTGCCCACGATCGCTGTGCCATTGCTCAGCGTTGGGTTAAATACGATCGGACCTGAACTTGGATTGCTTAAGCTGACCGTAAATACTTCATAC